>JAFVHZ010000241.1 GCA_017474265.1 Bacteroidales bacterium
CGCCGTCCGTGAGACTGATGTACTGGACAATATGCGAACCCTCGAAATCTCGCTCCACCTTGATTGTAGCCCTCAGAGGTCCTTCTTCAACGACACTTATCTGTACATTGTCAGTAACTGACACGCTCGGACCGTCAAGGGTCTTCTTGAATACCTCCCATGCCGGATACTCCATGGACACATTGTCAGTCAGCACCTGGAGGCGGAAAGGCTCACCTTCACGCACAAGTTCGCGTCCGTATCTCTTGTCGATAATGGACGCCATGTCACCGTTACGGTCCAGGGTGATCCTGTATATCCTGTTCTCCAAAGTCCTGTTTCCTGTCTTGAGGGAGCCTGAAGACTTCGCACCTGAAGGCATCACATTGAATACGGTGAAACTCAAAGGCTCGACATCTGCGGCAAAAAGGATTTCCGCCACACCGTCATTCCAGCCCAGAAGTTGTGCAGGGACATTTCCCTTAGGAGAAACAACCTTCACTCCCTTCGGACATTCTGCCATCGGTACAGAAGCACGGACAAGGTCCTTTCTTGCACCGGCAACAGGATTATACACCACCAGAGGGGTACCGCTTACCCTTGTGTCAAGAGCCTCGCTCACAGCACCTACGGCAACAGTGATGGCATCTGCAAAACGTCTCTGGACGATCATATGGTCATTCCAAGTGAAAGTATACGAACGAGGGATACTTGTTCCTGTCAGGTCATCGTGGAACTGATGCCAGATAAGGCGCTGCCAGTTCTCCCTGATGGCGTCTGCCGGATATTCCAGACCGCCGAGAAGTTCGGCCGCAACCGAAGCCCTTTCAGCAGCGAGTGCAAGGAACTCGTTCCTGCGGTTGAAGACCTTGAGCATAGCCTGAGACGTATAGCAGCCGGCACCATGCACATCCATGGTAAGTTCGCCGTCGAACACAGGGAGTTCAGGATAGTTCTCGAAAGGATAGAAATCCTCATACAACTGGCCTGCACGGGCATTCACAACCTCCAGAGGGCCCTTTCCGCCCTTGAGGCTCTCTTCCATGGACCACACCGAAGGGATTGTAGGAGAACCGCCACGGTCGCCTACTCCGTAATAACTGTAGGCCACTCCGTAAGGATTGTCCTTGGCCCTCTTGAGGATGCGCTCGTTCACTGTGATGTCATCGAACTGATATGATGTGCCGTATCCTCCTGTATCAAGAGCACCCATTATGCGGGATCCGTCCAGACCCTGCCACAGACCGATCGGGAAAGGAATCTTGTATTTGTTGTCAAGAGCCCACATGCTTCTTCTTGCAGCCTGAAGCATTTCGCGCGGAGCCTCGCCGTAATATACATTCTTGCGCCACTGGAGTTTCTGAGTGGAAAAGCCGATGAGTCCGCAGTGTGACGCAATAGTCGGAAGGGTGTATCCGAAGCCGAAGCAGTCCGGAAGATAGATGTCGTTGGACTTGACGCCGAACTCCCTCTTGTAGAATTCCTGTCCGAGAAGTATGTTCCTGAAGAAAGACTCGGACGACGGCATGTTCGGGTCGTTGGCTTCCCATGTACTTCCGCAGACATTCCATCTGCCTTCCTTGACATAATGTCTTACCTTCTCGAAATCAGCAGGATAGTATTCCTTCATCCAGGCATATTTCTGAGCGCTCTCAAAATTGAAGACATACTCCGGGAAACGCTCGAAGAGCCAGAAATTCTGCACCATGGTACGGTGGAGGTAGTCGTCTATGGACTCGCGTACATCCCAGTTCCACTGATTGTCAAAATGGGCCGTGCTTACGAGATATGCCTTGTAAGGCTTATCACCCTGAGGCTGCTCCTGCGCATAAAGGGCAGGAAGCAGTGACATCAGGACAAGGATAATGATAGTCTTCTTCATGTTTTAGTGTTCAGGTTGTGTTTTTCAGTTCTTGGTTATAGAAACCGATTTCAGGTCGGTTGTACCGGACATCAGTCTGAATTCGACGAAGTTCTCACCCTCTGACACCTTCAGTCCCTCCACCTTCAGAGTGCCTGAAGAAGGGATATCATGTCCGGATGTCTCAGGATACTGGCCGTTTACAGCAACCAGCACCTTGGCTCCTGAAGTAGCAGAGCAGGTCACTGTGCATGTGCCGGATGTTTCTGCCTTGAATGACCACCTGAGCCAGTCGCCGGTCTCCATGCCCTTGACAGCACCGTTCTGAACGGTCGGTTCCTTGCGGTCGCGGGTGAACCACGCGTAATGATATCCGCCATCGTTGAAATCCGCTCCATTGAAAGTCAGTCCGTCAGCAGAGAGCAGAGGAGACTCGCCTCCCTTGGCCTTGCCCCAGTTCCTGACGATCTCTATACTTCCGTCAGAATTTACGGTGACAGGATCGACGCATACCGAACGGAGAGTTCCATGACCGGAGAAGTTGGCGGTATGATAGAAGGCATACCACTGGCCCTTGAACTTCACGATGGATCCATGGTTGGTCTCGACTCCCTGAGGATACATATAGACACCCATATCCTGCCAAGGTCCCGCAGGATTATCCGCAACGGCATACCTCATGTTGTTGCCGCCCTTGGACGGACTGTGATTGTCTGAATGCGAGAGATAGTACCTGCCGCCGAACTTATGCACCCACGCGGCCTCATGGAAATCATGGAGTCCCTCCATCTGCACAGGATCCGACGCCAGTTTCGTCCAGTCGTTCTTCCTCAGTTTCGCCACATAACATTTTCCGCCGCCACCGTTATAAAGATATGGCTGGCCGTCATCATCGATGAAGATGCACGGATCGATGGCGGATGCCATGCCCTTGACATAACCTGCCACATGGAATTCCTTGTCAGGATAACGGCTCACCGCTACACCTATACGCCACGTCGAGTTCCAGTTCTGAGTGTTCTCAGGATGCGGGAAATAGAAATAATACAGACCGTCTTCAGGATTGTATGCACAGTCCGGAGCCCACATGAAGCCCTCGCTTCCCCATCCGTCCTGCAGACGTACTGTCGCCGCATTCATGATCTCGCCATGGTCGGTCCACGTGACCATATCCTCGGTAGAGAACACATGATATCTGTCCATACGGTCGCATCCCAATGAAGGCTCCATGTCATGTGAAGCATAGACATAAAGAACTTCCTTACCGCCTATATTCCACACATGGGCAGAAGCATCAGCCGTATAAAGATGGCCGGTAAGCCAACTGTTGTACATAGGAGAAGGGAAATCCACAAACAGAGGATTGGACATCTTCATGGTCATCGGATATGTCAGGGTCGAAGACACATCCTTCAGTTCACCTGTACGACGGAACACGAAACGGTCCACATTGCCCGGAGTGTTTCCGCAATACCTGAGGACATGAATGCCTTTGGTAAGCATCACGTTCTCTGCGGTCGCCATCTTCGTGAAGTCAGACCAGTTGCCCAAAGGCATCGGCACGCTTACTGTAGCGCCACGGCCGTCTACCTCGAAACTGAAACTGCCTTCCGAGCCGTCACCCTTGACCACATATGTATCAATGGCGTACGCTCCGTCCTCCTCTACCTCTATGGTATAGGACATCCATTCGCCAGGCTGTACATCGCCGATCATATATCCTCCCGAAGCGTTTCCGTCTCCACGGACATCGACCTTATGAGAACCTCTGTACGCCGCATCACCGGACTTGTTGTCGGACTCATAATACGCCACATTGGCATTTCCCTCATCAAAGTCCTCGGCCTCAAGAGTGCCGGGGACCTTATGCGGGCCTTTATATGGCTTGCCCTTGTATGCTTTGAGGAAAGCCTCGGTATCATGATTCAAGGCATCGTCATATTCATACGGGCCTTCAGGAATCTCGAACTTGTCGTCATCTGCAGGGATTTCCTCTTTCTCTTCCTCGATTGCAGGCGGGATACCCGGTTCCTTGCATGAGAAACTTGCTGAGAGAAGAATCCCTGCCAGAAGAAAGGTTGGCAGGGACAATTGTTTCATAACCACTTGATTTAAAGATTATCTATTGAAGGAGGTACCGCATCATCCGAACTGCCCCATGCCTTGTTTGGCGTACTGCCCATGACGAGTACAAGTCTTGCTCCTTCCTTGATGTCGTCATGGCTGAACCAAGGTTTGTTCCATTCCTCGCCGTTCAGTGTGGCAGACTGTATGTACTTGTTTTCATATGATACATTCTCGGCAACGATCTCGAATACCTTTCCGTTGCTCATCACGATCTTTGCATTCTCGAAGAGCGGACTTCCGATGTTGTATGAAGGAAGACCCGGAGTGACAGGGTAGAATCCGAGTGAAGAGAACACTACAAAGGCAGTCATTCCACCTCCGTCTTCATCTCCCGGAACTCCCATAAGGTCATTCCTGAACCAGGTCTTGAGCATCTGACGGATGCGTTTCTGAGTCTTCCACGGCTGTCCCGCATAATTATAAAGGTAAGGGACGTGAAGAGAAGGCTCATTAGCCATCGAGAACTGTCCCACATTACCGGTATGGTCCGGAAGTTGGGCAAAGAACTCGAACTTGCTCTTGCCGAGAGGTTCCGTAAAGGTCCTGTCGAGGTTCTCGACAAACTTCTCCTTTCCTCCCATGAGACTGATGAGGTCGGCCACATTGTGTGGGACATCCCACCTGTATACCCAGCCGTTGTTCTCGCCGTAGAATTCGCGTGCTCCCATTCCGCCCGGCCATCTGTAGTCGAACGGCTCTATCCAGTTGCCGTCCTTGTCCTTTGGATGGAAGAATCCTGTCTGAGGATTGTAGAGGTTGCGATAGTTGTGGGCGCATTTCTGATAATATGCAGTCTCCTTTTCGAGTCCCAGTCTGTCTGCCAGAATCGAAAGGGCCCACTGGTCATATGAAGTACCGAGGGTCACAGCGACCGGCTGACGCTTCTCGAACGAGTGGACGTTAGGATCCGTCTCTTCCTCTCCATATTTCAGAGCAGGAACATAGCCGTTCTCCTTATAGAACTTGTCGAGCCAGCCTGCTGGAGCGCCGGACCAAGGTGCCAGGGTCTTCTCCTCCATTCCCTTGCGTGCAGCCTCATATGCCTTCTTCACATTCACGCGAAGACCTTTGGCAACAGCGTCAGCAAATGTAACTACGGCATGATTCGAATTCATTCTACGTGAATCACCTGTCACTTCAGGGAAGGTAGGCATCCACATGTTGCCCATCTGTTCTGCCATACGGAGGTATGAACTGAGAATATTCTCCTCCACACCCCTGTCCATAAGAAGACGGAGAGGATGCGCTGCACGATAGGTATCCCAGATCCAGTCATCTGTATAGAACGGTCTTCCGCCGTCCTCATGAACCTTGCCGTCAAACGCGCTGAAGTATCTTCCGTCCTCGCTCATGCAGATAGGACGCTCGAAGGTACGATAGTAAGATGTGTAGAAGACAGTCTTGTCATCCTCGCTTCCGCCTTCCACCTTGATGCGCTCAAGAGCGGCATTCCAGACCTTGCGTCCTGCCTGTGCAAGTGCTTCCACATCATATGAGTCCAGTTCTCTGCGGAGGTTCTTCTGAGCCTGTTCTTCGCTGATGAATGAGACACCGTAACGGACTCTGACTGTAGTGGTGCCGTCTGCGAACCTCAGAGCGATGCACGAGTTGTGTCCGGCCTTGATCTCCTTTGTCTGGATGGGATCAGTCTCTGTCTCCAGGTAGAGATATACATTTGTATTGCCGCTGAGTCTCTGATATCCGCTCACTCCCCTTCCGTTCTTGCGGATCTCGCCTCCACGGCTGTTCACTGAAAGCCAGACCGGCTTTCCTTCCTGGCGGAAATCAATCTGATAGATGGCAGACTGATGTGACAGTGCATAATGCACACCCATATTATGGTCATCGATATCGACCTTGAAAGAATACGGGGTAAGTTTTTCATTGTCGTAAGTATATGCCTTTACAGGTCTTGGTTCGTCACCCTGATAGGGAGTGAGGTTGAAAGCGGAACGCTCACGGTGATTGGTGACGATGACCGGAAGGCCGTTTACCCTTTCGGATGTGTAATCCGATCTTTCAGGATATACGCGAAGCATGCTGTTAGGAAGTTGTACGGTGGGGAAGGTCGGTACAAGAAGGTGACTGATGTTACCGATGTAAGGGTTGACATAGTCTACCGGCTCCTTGGCACAGCATACCGGGGAGGTCGCGCATTCCTTTCTCGGCATGGCCTTCTGAAGAGGTTTCTCCTTGCGGAGCATCTTTCCAGCCTCACCTGCAAGGAAGAGGTAATGGTCGCTCGGAACATCCTCGTCCATCGGAACGAATTCGCTGTTTTCTGCAGGCACAGGCACACGGTGGGCACATTTGAAGATCGCCGTACCCTCGTCGATCTCGTCGAACATGGCGATATAGATCATTTCTGCACCGGAGGCAATCACATTGTGCAACTGCTTCCAGAAGAACGAACCGCTGTTGCGGTCAATCTGGACACCACGGCCACGTCGTATCATGTTCTCCCATGAGAAGCCAGGGAAACAGAGAGGCGCATAGTCGACGTCATTGGCGGCTGCCCACTTGATGTCGGCGTCGATACGCGGCTGGTATCTTGTGTAGGTGTTTTCATTGTAACGTCCCACGAACCAAGGCATCACGACGTCGCAGCGTCTGATGAGGTCATGAAGGACAGGATCGTCAATGGTGTCCCCGTCAAGGGTTCTCCACTGGGTCGGCACTCCGAGCATGATGGCGAATCCCATATCCTCAAGAGCGGTGATGATGGCGTCAGCCTCCTTGTATCCGTACTTCCTGTTGTCGTCGAAGCCTACTCCCCAGACAGTCACAAGAGGCTTGCCGTTGTGGTAGAGGTAAGAAGGATTGGAATCGTGGTCAAAGAGGGAGTGACGGGAGGCAAGTTCCTTGATATCGGCAATCAGGATATTCTCGTCTCCAGGATGCATGCCGCTAAGGTCATACATTATGCAGATGGCGCGGGAATGTCTGTTGGCAGACTCCATGGCAGAGTCCAGGACCTTGTTGAAATGCCTCTTTCCGCTCTTGCCCTTGATTTCCGCGACGAAGCGCTGCATGAACACTCCGTCGATGCCGTACTCCTCCATCCATCTGAAATGAGTCTCTACCGTAGATGCATCATATGAAGAAAAAGTATAGGCAGGAGTGCCGTCTTCGAACACGAATTCGGTCTTGTGAAGTTTTTCATATTCAGACACCTCAGGCCACAGATCAATTGTACACGAACCCGGTTTGAAACCGTCTGGTCCCGTGTAGTGATACCATCCTCGACGTGCTCCGTCCTCAGGTGCATTGAACCAGCCCTGGTATCCAGCCATAACCAATCCTTTGTATGACTCGTATTTCTTTCCGCCCTCATATGTCCTGGCAGAGAGGCCAAGACAGCAGATTAGTACACCGATCAGTACTGATATTCTCTTGCCCATACTTTTCTTCATGATAAAATAGTGACTACCTGGTCTGCTCGACCAACTTGATTGTTCCGTCCTCGTTGTAATATAGTTTGTCTACGCAGATCGAACGGAGGTTGCCCATACCGGAAAGATCCTTGTTGTGATAGAAAGCGAACCACTCGCCCTTGTACTCCACGATCGAGCCATGGCTCGTATCACAGCCGGTAGGTCCGAGATAAATGCCCTTGTATTCCCAAGGACCGTAAGGTGAAGTACTTACAGCGTAGTTGAGACGGTTCTGCTGGCTTCCGTCAGGCATGATATGGTTGTCTGCATATGAAATATAATACAGACCGTCACGCTTGTGCACCCATGTAGCCTCATGGAAGTCACGGAGACCTTCCATAGGACGAAGAGGCTCAGCGAGTTCGATCATGTTGTCCTTGAGTTTCGCCGCCACACATCTGCCGCCACCTCCATAATAAAAGTATGCCTGGCCATCATCGTCAACGAAGACACAAGGGTCGATCATTGCAAATGTATCCTCGCCGAGGTCAAGGTAACCCTGGACTGTGAAGTTGGCAGCGGGCTCCTTGCTTGTCGCGATGCCGACCTTCCATGTGTTGTTCCAGTCGTCTCCGCTCGGATGCGGGAAGTAGAAATAGTAGGTGCCGTCCTTGTATGCGCAGTCAGGAGCCCACATGAAGCCTCCGTCCTTGCGTCCCCAAGGCACCTGTGAAGAGTGGAGTATCTCGCCATGGTCGGTCCAGTTGACCATATCGTCTGTCGAGAATACATGATAGCCGTCCATAAGGTCGCAACCGCGTGGCGGAGCGACATCATGCGAAGGATACACATACAGACGTCCGTCCTCCCACACGTGGGCAGAAGGGTCTGCAGTGTAGATATGCGTCACGAACGGATTAGGTCCGAGTTCGATCGGCTTCTGAGCATTCCTGCATCCGGCAACGGACAGGACCGCAACAGATGCAAGTATCAATGTAATGTGTTTCATTTTCGAGTCTAGTGTTTCAGTTATCTCTTAGGCTGCTTAGACTGGAGGTCGATCTGACTGCGCAGCATCTTTCCTGCCTGTCCTGTAAGCCAGAGGTAGTGGTCTGTAGGAAGATCGTCGTCTATGCCTTCGAAGGTGATGCCAAGTTCATCCTCTGAGCGGCACCAGCCGTCTGTAGGTGCAGGATCGACAGGTGTCGATGACATGAATACAGTACTTGTTGATGAACCGGCAAATCCACTCATATTAGTGTATCTGACTTTCTCATTCTTAGGATTATAGACCACGTAATAATCTATATCTGCATCATTGCTTGGCACCTCACTCTTGTTCATGCACTTGAAGATGGCGGTTCCCTCATCGATCTCGTCGAACATGGCTATATAGATGGACTCGCAGCCACGCTTGATGCAGTTGTGGAGCTGATGCCAGAAGAAATCTCCCTTTACGCGTGAATTTCTGGTATAGTACGGATGCATGTTAAGGTCTGACGAACCCGGATGGCAATGAGGGACATAGAGGACACCCTCTTTCTTGCACCACTCGAGGTCCTTGCTGACCATACCGGCGAAACCGCCTTCGTTTCCACCATTGTCATAGCCGTTGATGTCACCGAAACGTCCTACATACCATGGCATGATGGCATCCACATCCTTGATGAGTTTATGAAGGCTCAACTTTCCAGGAGTATAGGTATCTCCGCCACCGGCACGCCAGTAGGTAGTAACACCAAGCATGATGCTCCAGCCCTGTTCCTGAAGACCGTCAACAAGTTTCTGGATATCGGCATTGTCATATCCTCTTTCCGTAGGATTGAATCCGACTCCCCAGAGAGCGAGCATAGGCTTTCCGTTCTCATGGATATAGAACTTCTGCACTGAAGCATAAGTATCGTAGAGGAACTTCGCATCAGCAAGCACCTTCTCATAACGGTCAGGATTGTATCCTCCCAGGTCATACATCACTCCGATGGCCCTCTGATACTGATCGGAACCCTTCATTGCATTTGCAAGGACCTTGTTGAAATGATCATTTCCGTCAGGATTGTCGATGACCTCGCCTACGAAACGCTGCATCCACACTCCGTCAATGCCATAGTCCTTGAGCCATTTGAAATGGAGAAGGACGGTGGACTCGTCATAAGAACTGAACACCTGTGCAGTGGAACCGTCAGCAAACTTAAACTCGGTATCATACCTCACTTCGTACTCAGTCATATCCGGCCACATATCGATACTGTTGCGAAGAACTCCCGGCTTGAATACTTCATTCTCACGATAATGGTACCACTCGGTATTCTTATGCTTTGCATGAGAACAACCGTCTCCTGGTGCACCGAACCATCCCTGATATCCGGCCATCACAAGACCTTTATAGGTCGTATAAGGCTGACCGTCTTCGTGGATAGGGACATCTGCACGAGGATCCTCTGCAGGTACTTCCGGAACGGGATCCTTCTCTATTGCAGGCGGTATCTCGTCTTCAGGCTTGTTGCATGAGACACAGGCGGTAAGCATCGCCGCCATCATCAATATGCTTGTGTGTTTCAGTGTCATGAATGTCTTGTTTTTAAAAGCCGGGAGCCGCTATATGCCACTCCCGGCAGTACCAACATATTATTAACCTATACTAACACCGTCTAGTTCTGAGGTATCTCCAACTTTACAATCTCTGTATAGTTGTACTTTTCGAAGGTATCCTTCACCCTGGCACCCATTCTCACGAAATAGGTGTAGCCTGGCTTCACATAGATCTTGAATTCGTACACCTCGCTCTTTCCGTCGTCAAGTTTCTTCACCTTATCCCATGTAGCATTTATATTCTTCTTGTATGCAGCAATTGAAGAATAATATCCTATGCAGTTTGCAGCACCGCAGAACTGCTCGAGACTCAGGAAAGGTCGGATGTCATTGATTCTTGGAAGACCTTCTGCAACAGGAGCATCGATACGACATGACACCTTGATGGAGTCTGCAGCAACGACCTCAGCCTTGAAGTCAAAGAGGGTAAGGTATGGAGTGACTGTGAAGTCCTTAGTCACCTTTCCGCCTATGCCGACACGTACAGTGTCTGCAGGCCACCATGCTCCTTCAGGGACCACGTCGTAAGTACCCTTGAAGAGTTTGGTATTGTTGAAAGTACCGTCCTGCTTCACCGGAATGTTCTGCTCCCCAGGATTGAGACTGTAACTCTTCTCCCAGATACGGACACGGCATTCTCCCTGATCGGCAAGGATGTTCTTGCCGGTGGTCGAATCTATGATGCGGCCGGTGAAATGCGAGTCAGGACCGTCAAAGTTGTCGATTTCCATGCACGATGACACGAAGAGTGCCGAAGCGCAGACAAACAGACTGTAAAATATCTTTTTCATACTGACAAGATTTATCTATTAATAACCGTCGTTTCTGATGATGTTCGGGTTCTTGCTGATCTCGCCGCCCGGCATCTGCTCGTAATACCATTTCTTGTCGAAAGTAACCTTTCTTCCGTGCAGATTGACCTCATTGAGATAGATCCATTTACCCTCTGAGAGAACGTAATATGGAAGGAGAGCATGAGTATATACTCCGTCCTGGAACATGATGTCTGCTATTCTCCATCTACGGATATCGAAGATACGATGGTTCTCGAAGCAGAGTTCACGTGCGCGCTCGTCACGGATGTACTGAAGGTTCTCATCGATAGGGAAACCGTAAACATCAGTACCAAGGTCAGCAGGTGCAGCATTATACTGATACTCAGTAGCACCGGCACGTCTGCGGAGTTCATTCACATGCTCGATAGCCTCTTTCTTGAGGTTTTCGTCACCACGGATCAGACCGAGTTCGTAAGCAGCCTCTGCCCAGTTGCATAGGATCTCACCATAACGGAACACCTTCCATGACTGAGTACTTCCGAAGAGCTGGCGGTCTGCAGGGTTGATACCTGTATCAATATATTTACGGATGAATGTACCCATATAGGTATATCCCTCGTCACCAACGCCTTCTGCAAGACCGTGAGCACCTGAAACCTTGACTGTCTGGCCGTTGATCTCCTTGGACTGTCCAGGCTGCGGCATTCTGTGACGATACTGGTCAGTGTATGCATTCACACTACCGCCCACTTCCTCTGTTCCGTCAGCAGCGGTTCCCGGATACTCGGAGTATACACCTGCCTGAACATCGATCACTGTACCTGACACTGACTCGGTCATGCCTGAGAAGAAGAAGTTAGCCTTACATCTTGGCTCCATGCCGTTCTTCCATATGTCTGAAGGATCGTCAAAACGTACAGGATTGCCATTCTCATCAGTTATTGCAGGGAGTTCAAAGAGACTGATGAGTTCCCATGACGGCTGGATGGCAGCACCTACAGAACTTGAAAGGTTCGTTCCGATAGGAAGAGTCATGGCATCCCAGCAGTGGAAGAGGTTTGTGTTCCACGGAGTAGTGGTCTTAGGACCATACTGCTTCACCATGATGTCCTCTGTAGCACTGTTATCCTTAAGGAATACATCAATATAATTCTGCTCCTTATCAGCGCCTTCAAGGAGTTTGAAGCCGGCATCCTTAAGGAACTTGCAGGCATCGTATGAATACTGGAAGAATTCCTCGGCATATTCCTCAGGCATGGTCATCAGACCTGCATCCACTGCATTACCTGTGGTAGGAATGTACTGGCTGTACTTTGCAATCGAACCTGCATAAAGCATCGCACGGCTCATAAGGGCTGCAGCAGCATACCTGTTCGCACGTCCGAGTTCTGCCTTTGAAGCAGTAGCATTCTCCATAGCGAACTTGAGGTCCTCATAGATAAACTTCCAACTGTCGTACTCTGTACTTCTTGGGAGTTGGAGTTCCTCAGCGGGAGCCTTAGGGTCCATCACCTTGTCCACGAGCGGAACACCACCGTAACGCTTCACGATACCGAAGTAATAGAAAGCACGGAGGAAATGAGCCTCACCCATAAGGGCGTTATACTCCTCTTCCTTATAGTTGTCCTTGTAGTTAGGGAGCTGCTCGATCATGTTGTTGATGTCGCGGATACGGTCATATGGCCAGTAACCCCAACTGTCACCGTATGAGAGAGCACGGCCGCATGCCTCGGCTGCAGCAGAAGCAGCACTTGACTTCTGAGCCTGCCACTGGTTACCGCCATGCCAGCCACCTGCATATACGGTAGCATAACCTCTCTGGTCTCCGTTCTGGCCGTAGTTGAAGTCCTCGATCGGAAGATCCTGGTATACGAGTGCAAGATATTTCTTGACACCGTTGTCAGACGACAGCAGGACATTCTCGTAGATGAGTCCCTTTGGCTCAAGATCGAGAGTCTGGCACGCAAGGGCCATGAATCCCAACGCTATCGCTGCGGTAATATATTTGAATGTCTTCATGTCTGTTAGAATTTAATGGTTGCACCGAAGTTGAATACCCTGTTGACAGGATAGTTGTAGAAAGCAACGCCTGAGTTACTTGCTCCACCAGACTTACCAGGTCTCTCCGGGTCAATGTTCTTGAGTCCTGAGAATGTCAGGAGGTTGTATGCATTGACATAGAGACGGAGGTTCTGGATCTTTGCCTTCTTCATCCATTTCTTAGGGAAGGTATAGCCCACTTCAAGAGTCTTAAGACGTACATAAGAAGTGTTCTTGATACCGGTAGACCAACTGTTGAAACTGTGAGAAGTAGCAGGGTACAGTCCCTCGATCCATACTGTATTAGGGTTCCATGGGTCGTCAGAAGGGCTTGCTGTATGCCATCTGTCCTTGTAGATGTCGAGCGCTGCACCACCGTTGAAAGGTCCCACTTCTGTGAAGACCTCGTCATATGCACTGTATACGCCTGCTGCTCCCTGGAAGTTTGCAGAAAGGTCGATTCCCTTCCACTCGAGACCGAGAGTGAGACCGTAGTTGAATACTGGGAGGTTGTAAGTTGCAACAGGATGAGAGTCATCACCGTTGATCACGCCGTCACCGTTCCAGTCCTCATACCAGTAGTCACCAGGGAGGGTACCCTGACCTGTAGGAGTGCCGCTATAGCGGATCTCATCCCATGATGAGAAACGTCCGCCTTCCTGAACAGACATCCAGATGTCCTTGTTACGTCCTGAAGCGCCTGTATCACGCCACTCTGCCATAGAGTTGTTGTAGGTTCCCTTCATTCTGAAGCCATAACGGCTCTTTGCTGCAGAGATCTGACCGTTCACCCAATAAGTCAGGTCATTGATGCGGTTTCTGTGTCCGAGGGAGATTTCCCATCCGAAAGTCATATCACTCTCGAGGTTCTCCTGAGGAAGAGATGCACCCACGATATCAGGAACGACAGCCGACGAAGTAGCGAAGAGACCGTCACGGTCACGACGGAAGAGTTCGAATGTACCTGTGAGTCTGCCTCTCCAGAAGTCCATATCGAGACCCACGTTGTAAGTAGTCGCGGTATACCATGTAAGGTTAGGATTAGGGATGGATGTCGCTGATACACCGGCCATGTACTTACCGTTGTAGAAGTATCCGATCTGATTCTTGTTGATGTTGTAGGCAACGACTGTCTGAGGGTATGTACTTGCACCGCCGTCGTCTCCCATCTTACCGTATGAAGCACGGAGTTTGAGGTTGGTGATGAAGTCTACGTTATCCTTCACCCATGGCTCCTCACTGATGCGCCATCCGGCAGAAACTGCAGGGAAGAAGCCCCAACGCGAGTCCTTAGGGAATGATGACGAAGCATCCGCACGGAATGAGAAGTCAACCATGTACTTGCCCTTGTAGTCATAGTTTGCACGACCTACGAATGCACGACGGCTCTTGTCGCCGGCCCCGTTCATCGAACCTACCTGCTCGTCGTCCTCACCGTAGATAAGGTACCGACCGTCAAGAAGCATCACTCTCTGAGCATAGAAGTTGTCCCAAGAATTGTACTGCTCCTCATAGAGGGCCATGGCACTCACACTGTGGTCACCGAACTTGTTGGCATAGTTGATTGAAAGTTGCATCACAGTCCCGTAGTTAGGGTCGGTGCTTCTGTTGAGATAACTGTCTGCATTGCGCACGAAAGTCTCGAGTTCACCTTCTGCAGTACGGTTATAGAGGTTGTATGTCCTCTTGTACTGTGTATTGTTGGTAGTGTAGTAGTCGTAACTGTAGAATCCCTTTACATTGAGGCCCTTTACGCCAGGAATGTCATACTGGAGGGTGAGGGATCCGTTGAGGTTCTGCCTCTTCTCCTGACGGTAACCTGTAAGATCGCTGTCGATGGCAGCAACCGGGTTCTCGCTTTCCTGCATTTCAGCACTGTAACCAGGATAGTTACGGTCGCCGTCTACATATGCCTCGGCTGTAGGTCTGTAAGTCCAGGCCTTCTTATACACAGCCCAGATGTCTGTGAAAGGCTGGTTCTTCTCGTCCATATAACCACTGAGCTGGACTGTAGCCTTGAGTCTCTCAGTGATCTTCACGTCAACGTTACTACGGAAGTTCCATCTGTTATAGTTGAGGGAGCCGCTCTTGTAGGCACCCATCTGCTCCATGTAACCGAGGTTGAAGAAGTAGTTCACACGGTCGTTACCTCCGTTGAGACTCACGTTGTACTGTGAC
>JAFVHZ010000242.1 GCA_017474265.1 Bacteroidales bacterium
CGTCGTGTGAAGAGGGCGGAAAACGGAATGATCTATGACCCTGTCACCATCCATCCGGATGCTACCGTAGGTCAGGTTCTCGGTATGATGGCTCAGCACCATATCGGTGGAATTCCGGTTGTAGATGACAACGGTTTCCTTGTGGGCATTGTGACCAACCGTGACCTTCGTTTCCAGAGGGACCCGAAGATGCCTGTGTCTGAGATCATGACAAAGGAGAATCTTGTAACAGCACAGAAGGGCATCAGCCTTCCTGACGCTACAGATATACTTCGTCAGTACAAGATCGAGAAACTCCCTGTAATCGATGGCGACGGCAGACTTGTCGGCCTCATCACATACAAGGACCTCATGAAGATCAAGGACAATCCTATCGCGTCTAAGGACAGCAAGGGCCGTCTTCTCGTTGCTGCTGCAGTGGGAGTGAAGTCGGATACTATCGAGCGTATAGAGATGCTCGTGAGCGCAGGTGCGGATGCTGTTGTAGTCGATACTGCGCATGGACATTCCCAGGGCGTTCTCAATGTGATCAAGAGTGCATGTGAGGCTCTTCCTGATGTCCAGATCGTGGCAGGAAATGTCGCTACCGCAGAAGGTGCAAAGGCTCTTGCAGATGCAGGTGTGAGTGCGGTGAAGGTGGGTATCGGACCTGGATCGATCTGTACTACCCGCGTCATTGCAGGTGTGGGAATGCCTCAACTTTCTGCAGTCATGATGGCGTCCGAGGCTCTCAAGGGTACAGGTGTTCCTGTGATCGCAGACGGCGGTATCCGTTACTCTGGAGACGTGGTGAAGGCTCTTGCGGCAGGTGCAAGCACCATCATGGCAGGATCTCTCTTCGCAGGAGTGGAGGAGTCACCTGGCGAGACCATCATCCTGAACGGACGTAAGTACAAGTCATACCGTGGCATGGGCTCTCTGGAGGCTATGCAGCAGGGTTCTAAGGACCGTTACTTCCAGGATATGGAAGAGGATATCAAGAAACTGGTTCCAGAGGGAATCGTGGCGCAGGTGCCTTACAAGGGAACCCTCAACGAGGTCGTATATCAACTCGTCGGCGGTCTCCGTGCCGGTATGGGCTATGTGGGTGCAGCCAACATCGAGAAACTCCGTGATGCTAAGTTTGTACGCATTACCAACGCCGGTTATCTCGAGGGCCATCCGCACGATGTGACCATCACACGTGAGGCTCCGAACTATTCAAGATAATCCCCGGATGAGGAGGATTGTCAACATAACAGCAATCTTAGTGATCGTCCTGCCGGCGTTTTCGTCGTGCAGGGCGATTTCAAACTTTCTGCGCAGTGAGGAGGTTGTGGCTGAAGTGGGGCTCACGAGGCTCTACAGAAGCGACCTTGATGCGGTCATGCCGAAGGGAATGTCTGCGGAAGACAGCACCAGTCTCGCCGAGCAGTATATAAATGCGTGGGCATCGGACCTTGTCTATGTGAACATGGCCGAGCAGCAACTTTCCAAGGCGGAAAAGGATGTGACCAAGGAACTGGAAGAGTACCGCAAGTCCCTTCTGAAATACCGTTATGAGCAACTTTATGTGAATGAGCGTCTTGATACGGCGGTCTCTGATGACATGGTGGAGGATTACTACAACGCTCATAAGGACAATTTCGTTCTGGGCAGACCTCTTGTAAAGGCCCGCTATCTGTGCATACATACGGATTCTCCGAGTCTTGATGCTATACGCAAGAGGATGGGATCGGCAAAGGTGGAGGATGTCATGGAGGCTGATAGTCTGGCGTTTTCTTCTGCCATGGAGTTTTCTACCTGGAATGACGATTGGATCGATGTGACTGTCCTTGCAGGAAAGTTCGACATGTCGTACGATGTGCTCATGTCGTCGATGCGTGACCGTTGGATAAGGCAGGACGACACCTTGGGAGTGACGGATCTGGCATATGTGTCGGAAATTATCCGTGCGGGAGACCTTGCTCCGGTGGACTATGTGTCACATCAGATAAAGGATATTATTATCAGTTCGCGTAAGCATGCCTTGATTTCGACTTTGGAACAGGATTTGCTCAATGACGCGCGCGAAAACGGACAATTTGTAATATATTAGAATAGTATATGAGGCATATCTTTAAATGTGCAGCAGTGGTGTTTCTTGCTGTGGTTTCAGCAAATGCATCTGCCCAGAAGTATCAAGGAATCGTGGATAAGACTGTGGCCGTTGTCGGCAACGAGGTCATCATGATTTCGGATATAGAGGATGAGATGAAGATGATGCAGTCCTATTATGGAATGCAGTCGGACAGGAAGGCTCGGTGTGAACTTCTTGAGAACATGCTCTCATCGAAACTTTTCCTCATGCAGGCAAGGGTCGATTCGATAGAGGTCAACAACGACATGGTGGAGGGAGAACTTTCCAACCGTATCGATATGCTCAAGTCCAGTCTGGGCGGTGAGGATGGAGTTGCCAAGGAATTCGGCAAGCCTGTGTATAAACTCCGTCAGGAATGGAGGGCAGATATCGAGAATCAGACTCTTACCCAGCAGATGCAGCAGGAGATAGCCTCGAAGATTCCTGATCTCACCCCATACGATGTACAGAAGTATGTGGAGGAGTCTGATCCTGAGGATCTTCCGATGGTTCCGATCAAGTACCAGTTGAGTCAGATATGCATCTATCCTGACCGCGAGGCGGCTAACCTTGCTGTTAAGGAGCGTCTTCTTGCCATCCGTGAGAGAATCATCAATGGTGAAAAGTTCTCTACACTTGCCCGAATCTATTCTCAGGATCCTGGCAGTGCAAGAAAAGGTGGCGAACTCGGTATGGCCTCCAAGTCAATCTTCTGGCCTGCATTCTCGGATGCCGCTATGGCATTGAAGCCAGGCGTTGTTTCTCAGATTGTGGAGACACCTGATGGTTTTCATATAATTGAGGTGCTTGAGAAGAAAGGTGACATGTTCAATGCCCGCCATATTCTTTTGAAGCCTGAGTATACATCAGAAGACAGGACAAAGGCGTTCACGACTCTTGACAGTCTTAAGACTGAACTTGCAAACGAGGCCGTGACATTCGAACTTGCCGCTAGATTCTATTCCGAGGATCCTGCAACAAGGACGAACGGAGGTCAGATGGCAGACCCGATGACAGGTTCTTCATATTTTGAGATTGACCAGTTGAAGCCTCAGGACTATGCTGCCATCAAGGATCTTCAGGAGGGAGATATTTCTGAACCGGTGGAATCCCTTGACAATGAGGGGCGTAACGGTAATACAGTCTATAAGATCATCAAGGTGGACAAGATTCTTCCTGCCCATCCGGCATCTTTCAGCAATGACTATACCCTCCTGATGCAGCAGGCAAAGCAGAAACTTCAGCAGGAGGCTATAGACGAATTCGTCGATTCCAAGATAAAGACAACCTACATTGTATTGGATCCTATGTTTGAGGATTGCGTCTTCGAGCGTGAGGGTTGGTATGAGAAGTTTCGCAAGGCCGAATAATTGTTCCGATCATCTATGAAGAGACTTGCCTATATCCTGCTTGCCCTTCTGGTATGTCTGCCGCTGTCTGCACAGCAGCAGGAGCCTGAAGACAGCCTTGTATGGCTGATGAGTGCGAAATCAGCCAAGATGGTTGATGTCGAGGGGGCGAGTTACAGAAAGGTCATCGGCCCTGCCAGGTTTCTTCATAACGGTACATATCTTCTTTGTGACACGGCTCTGTGGAATGTCGAGACAAAGGTCATAGATGCCTGGGGCAATGTCAGCATCATTCAGGAAGAGACCGTACTGAAAAGTGATAAGCTCACTTATCTTGTGGAACAGGATCTTGCTCAGTTCAGAGGCTCCGTCGTGCAACTTACCGACAAGGATCACAATACCCTGCGCACGCGTCATCTTGACTACAACACGAAGGATTCTGTCGCCGTGTTCATGAATGGAGGAGCCATGCGCGACAAGGACGGACAGATAATAGAGAGCCGTAACGGTACGTATGATTCCAAGATAAAGAAGTTCACCTTCGATCAGAATGTCAATATGTTCACGGACTCCATATTCGTAAAGACAAGGAATCTAGTGTACGAATCGGACTATAATCTTGCCACCTTCGGTGCGGGAACTGATGCTTGGCAGGATGACAATATGCTTTCTTCCGATGCCGGATGGTATGACAGGGGACGGGAACTTTTCCTTTTCTACGACAAGGTCCATGTCATGACTCCTGATCAGGAGGGGTGGTGCGACAGTCTTTATTTTCATAGGATGACCTCCGATGTGGAGATGCTGGGACGCGCCCAGATCACCGACACCACTCGCAATGTGTTCGCGCTTGCAGGAAGTATCGTCTATAAGGATACTCTTTCCAAGGTGACGCTAACCCGCGATCCGGCAGTAATAACCCAGACCGAGGAGAAGGATGGCTCTGTGGATACTGTCTATCTTGGTGCTGATAAACTTGTCTATTTCACTCAGAAGCGATATCAGGTGGATTCTGCCTTTGTGGTGGATGCAGAAGCACGTCTTGCAGCGCTTGAGACCGACCCTGTAGGGGCATTCAGGAAGAAGGCTGCAGAGGCTGCTGCGAAGGCGGCCGAGGAGGCCGCTCAGAACGACCCTAATTACAAGGCCAAGCAGGCCGCAGAAGCAATGAAGCAGGGTACAGGGGCTAAGCCGAAAGCGAACGGCAAAAGACCTTCTGCCGCACCTCCGCATCCAGACAGCACCTCGGTTGCCATGCCTCAGATGGTGGTTGATACGTTGGCTGTGCCGGACTCTGTTGCCGCTTTGGCTGATACAGTAGCGGTTGAGCCTTTGGATACTACAAGAATAGGTTTTCTCGAGGCGTTGAGGAATGTCCGTATCTACAAAAAGGATATGCAGGTGGTGTGTGATTCTCTGGTTTATTCTGACCTGGATTCATTGGCGCGTCTCTTCAAGGAACCTCTCATATGGCAGGAGGTTACACGTCAGTATTCGGCAGACAGCATATATGTTGTCATCAGAAACGGATCCATGGATAAGGCCAACCTTCTGTCAAATGCATTTATCACCATACAGGAAGACTCTCTGCATTACGACCAGATCAAGGCGACAGAAATGCTTGCCTTCTTTGACAACAAGGGCGGACTTACGCGTTTCGATGCGCTCGGCGGTGCTTCTGCCTTGTTCTATATTGAAGAGAACGAGTCTCTTGCTACGGTCAACAAAACGGATTCAAAGATGCTTTCCGCAACGTTCAAGGACGGTGAACTGGAACGTATATATTATTTCGAGTCTCCGAAGAATGACGGATACCCTGTGGTGCAGTTACCTCCTGAGGAACAGCGTCTGAAAGGCTTCAACTGGCAGCCGGAGAAACGTCCTGCAGACCGTAATGCCGTGACTCCGTTGTCGCTTCGTCCGAGCCAGAGAATATCGTATTCTGCTCGTCCGAAGGCAACATTCAAGCAGACCGACATTTATTTCCCTGGATATATGAATGACATATATCGTCAGATTGAAGTAAGGGATTCTTTGCGTGCGGTCCGCGAACGTGACAGACAGATTGCAGAGGCCAGGGCAGCAGAAAAAGCCCGTCTGGACAGTCTCGCTATGGCAGACAGCCTTGCATCTGTCGATAGTCTGGCCCGTGTGGACTCTCTTGCAGTAAAGGATTCTCTTGCTGCATTGGACTCTCTTGGCGTGGTGGCAGATTCACTCGCAGTTGCAGACAGCCTTGCCAATGCCGATACACTCGCGGCCTCTAAAGTACTCACACCTGCAGAGATAAGGGCTGCCGAAAGGGCTGCCAGAAAGGCTGAATTGGACGCTAAGCGCAAGAAGAAACAGGAAGAAAGGGAGGCAAGATGGGCTGAACTTGACAAACGGGATGCCGAGAAGGCGGCAGCGAAGGAGGCCAGGAAACTGGAAAAGCAGCGCAGACGTAAGATAAAGGCATTGGAAGACACCGCCCGTCAGGCGGAGAAGGATGCCAAGGCTCTGGAAAAATACCGGAAGCGATATGAAAAGAAGAAGGCCCGGGAAGAGGCAGCCGCAGCTCGAAAGTTACAAAGGAAATTGAAGAAGAAATAAAAGAATTGCTCCAAGACCGTAATATGTTCTTGGAGCAATTTCTTTCTGTTACTCAGCGTATAGGCTTATGATGTTGAGGATGACCTCGCTTGCCTTTTCCATGCTTTCCAGAGGAAGATATTCCATCTTTCCGTGGAAGTTATGACCTCCGGCAAATATGTTCGGGCAAGGCAGACCCATGAATGAAAGGTTTGCTCCGTCCGTGCCTCCGCGGATCGGCTGGACCTTAGGGGTGATTCCGGCCATCTCGATGGCCTTCATTGCCTTCTCTACGATATGGTAGTGCGGCTCGACCATCTTGCGCATGTTGTAGTACTGGTGCTTCATGTCCAGAAGGGCTGTACCTGCGCCGTATTTCTCGTTGATGAAGTCCACGCATTTCTGCATGTAGGCCTTCTTCTGCTCATATAGTTCCATGTCATGGTCGCGGATGATGTATGAGAAGGTCGCTGTCTCGACCTCTCCCTTGAAACTGATGAGGTGGAAGAATCCTTCATATCCTTCGGTATATTCAGGACGCTGGTCGACCGGAAGGAGACTGTTGAGTTCCATTCCGATGAGGATGGCGTTCTTCATCTTGCCTTTGGCAGTTCCCGGATGCACGTTGCAGCCCTGGATGCGTATTGTTGCGCCTGCTGCATTGAAGTTCTCATACTCGAGTTCTCCTATCTGGCCTCCGTCCATGGTGTAGGCGTATTTGGCGCCGAATTTCTTCACGTCGAACTTCACTACTCCACGTCCGATCTCCTCGTCAGGGGTGAAGCCTATCTTGATCTCTCCGTGCTTGAATTCCGGATGTTCCACCATATACTGCACGGCATTCATGATCTCCGCTATGCCGGCCTTGTCGTCGGCTCCCAGAAGGGTGGTTCCGTCTGTGGTGATGATGGTCTGGCCCTTGTAATTGAGCAGTTCCGGGAATTCGCTTGGTTTCAGGCTTAGGCCCGGTACTCCCTTGAGAGGAATCTCGCCACCGTCGTAATTTTCGATGATCTGTGGCTTCACGTTGTCTCCGGGAGCGTCAGGTGCGGTGTCAGCATGGGCGATGAAGCCCACTGCAGGGACATCCTTGCCGCAGTTGGACGGAATTGTTGCCATTACATATCCCCATTCGTCCATGCTTGCCTCCAGTCCCAGAGCGGTCAGTTCGTCTCTGAGCATCTTGAGAAGGTTGAGTTCCTTGGCGGCGCTTGGCTGTGAGTCCGATTCCGGGTCAGACTGAGTGTCCACTGCCACATATCTTAAAAATCTGTCTAAAATCTTTTCCATTGCTTGTTATTTATATTATCAATAAACTGATTCCCATGATGGCCATGCCGCCGACGACGCCGGCGATGGCTATGTGGTGCTTGCCGTATTTCTCCGCCGTAGGCAGAAGTTCGTCGAGGGAGATGTATATCATGATGCCCGCTACCGCTGCCAGTATCAGTGGGAAGGCCACGCTGTCGCCTGTCAGTTCTATTCCGGATATTGCCGTGATGGCAAGACACAGGAGGGCTCCTATCACTTCGCTCAGGCCTGAGAGGGTCGCATAAAGAAGCGCCTTACCCTTGCTCTTTGTCGCATAATATATAGGTATGGCGACGGCAATACCCTCCGGGATGTTGTGGATGGCGATGGCGAAGGTGATGCCTGCACCCATCTGAGGGTCGTTCAGCGCTCCGATGAAGGTAGCGATTCCTTCCGGGAAGTTGTGGATGGCAATGGCCAGGGCCGACATCAGACCAAGTCTTTTCAAGGCCTCGCTGCCGGTGTGTTCCAGTACGTCTACTGCCGCTGTCTTCGATCCGAGGGACAGGCCGGATGCTTCGTGCGGATTCTCGTATTCGGGAATCAGGAAGTCAATCAGGGTTATGATGCCCATTCCTATGAAGAAGGCGGCAAGTACCAGTGCTTCTCCATGCCGTACTGAGCCGGTCGCTGCGATTTCCGCCTGTGCTTCAGGAAAGAGTTCCGCCAGGGAGATGAATATCATCACGCCGGCACTCAGTCCGAGGGCTCCTGCCAGGAAGTTGCTGCTGAGTTTCTTCTTGAAGAGCACGAGGGCTCCGCCGATGCCTGTGGCGGCACCGGCGATGAGCGTCAGCAGCAATGCGGTCAAAACCCCTTCCATAATCTATTCTTCCTTCTTAGCCTTCAGTGCTGCGCAGATCATGAAGATGATGATTGCAGTATAAGGGATGATAGCGATAGGCTCTGTCCATGGCGAAGGCTTCATGTACATGTCGACCTCGGCAAATCTGAGGATGGCGCTCACAACTCCCATAAGGGCTCCTCCGGCTATGAATCCGGAAGCAATGAGCGTGCCTTTCTCTGTGCGTGCGTCGTTGAGGGCCTTGTCCTTGCTTCTGCTGCCCACATACCATGACACCACTCCACCGATGAGCATTGGCATGTTGAGGTCGAGCGGAATGAACATTCCGAGGGCGAAAGGCAGTGCAGGAACCTTGAAGAAGGTCAGCACGAGGGCTATTACGGCACCGATGCCGTAGAGGAGCCAAGGGGCGCTTCCTCCGTTCATCATAGGCTCGATGACGGCTGCCATCGCGTTAGCCTGAGGGGCTACCAGTGCACCTTCACCTGTGAATCCGTATGTCTTGTTGAGGACGAGCATTACTCCGCCTACTGTAGCGGCAGCCACAAGGGTGCCGAGGAATTTCCATGTTTCCTGCTTCTTAGGGGTGGATCCGATCCAGTAGCCGATCTTGAGGTCGGTGATGAATGCTCCCGCTACAGAGAGAGCGGTACATACCACGCCTCCGATGATCAGTGCTGCAGTCATGCCGGCAGTTCCGTTCAGACCGACCGCTACCATGATAAGGGATGCAAGGATCAGGGTCATCAGAGTCATTCCGCTGACTGGGTTGGAACCGACGATGGCGATTGCATTAGCCGCTACTGTGGTGAAGAGGAATGCGATGATGCCGACGATGAGAAGTCCGACGACTGCGTGCCAGATGTTGTCTACCACTCCGAACATGAAGAAGAGGAATACGGCAACGAGGGTCACGGCGATACCGATGACGATTATCTTCATCGATATGTCCTTCTGGGTTCTGATCACCTCTGCCTCGGCGTCGGATTTCTTTCTGCTGAATTCGTTGGCGGCAAGTCCTACCGCTGACTTTATGACTCCGAAAGACTTCACGATGCCGATGATGCCGGCGGTGGCGATACCTCCGATTCCGATATGACGTGCGTAGTCCTTGAATATCTGGTCAGGCGACATCTCGCCGATGGTCAGGGTGACGCCGGTGTTCATGAGGTCGATGACCTGTCCTCCCCAGATGAGGTTCATCAGAGGAATGATCACAAACCATACGAGGAAACTTCCGCAGCAGATGATGAATGCGTATTTGAGTCCGACGATATATCCGAGGCCGAGGACAGCCGCTCCGGTATTGACCTTGAAGAGGACTTTCGCCTTGTCGGCAATTGCTGCTCCCCATGGGAGGACCTTGGAAGTCAGGGTCTCACCCCAAAGACCGAAAGTGGATACGGTGAAGTCGTAAAGACCTCCGATGAGTACGCTGAGAAGAAGGGTCTTGGCTCCCTTGCCTCCGCTTTCTCCGCTTACGAGGACCTGAGTGGTCGCTGTGGCCTCAGGGAAAGGATATTTACCATGCTGTTCCTTTACGAAATACTTTCTGAACGGTATCAGGAAAAGGATGCCGAGGATACCTCCCAGAAGAGAAGACATGAAGACCTTTGTGAAGTTTACTGTCAGTTCGGGATACTTGTCCTGTAGGATGAACAGGGCAGGAAGTGTGAATATGGCACCTGCCACGATCGCTCCGGAGCATGAACCGATGGACTGGATCATCACGTTTTCTCCCAGTGCGTTCTTGCGTCCGAGGGCACTCGACAGTCCTACGGCGATTATCGCGATAGGAATGGCAGCCTCAAAGACCTGTCCCACTTTCAGTCCCAGGTATGCAGCGGCTGCCGAGAAGACTATGGTCATGATGATTCCCAGGGTCACCGACCATGGCGTCACTTCCGGATAGTTCTTCTGCGGCGACAGCAAAGGCTGATACTCTTCGCCCGGCTTCAACTCTCTGTGAGCGTTTTCCGGCAATTGTGTCTTTTTCTGTTCCATATTATATATAAGTGTTAGATTTTCCGTTTTTATGGTATAAATGGACGGAAACACAAAAGTAGTGAAAATATCAGAGAAAAACACATAAAAATAGTGTTGTGTGCAATCTTTTGATTTATAGGTTTTTATAAAAAGTGCCTGAAAAAACTTGTAAAAAAGTTGCAAAAAAACCTCAGAAAAATTTGGAGGATAAAAAAAAGTCCGTATCTTTGCAGCCCGTTTGAGAAATAACGGAAAGTTCATTGACAAGTTTGAGAGAGATAACGAGGTAAAGTTAAAGAAGTAAAGAAATAGTCTGTAACAGAAATTATTTAGAGAGTAGAGATCTTTTCGAATAGTTGAGTTAGGGACTGCAATTTCAAGGCAACGAGTGAATATGACAAGTGCAGTTGCGCTTGGCATGTGATTCAAGAACAAAGGAAACTCATACAAAGAGAAGGTTACAAGAGCGAAC
>JAFVHZ010000243.1 GCA_017474265.1 Bacteroidales bacterium
ATATACAACAAGGACTACTGGAAACTGCCGGTCATCTACGGTGGAATCGGTGCATTGGCCGGGACCGGAGGCTATTATCTCCACCAATATAACAAATCCAAGAAGGCCTATGATGCCTTTCAGGTGGAAAAGGCCGCATACGAGACTGAATTCGGCACAGAATATCCATATGAAGCCCCCCTTCTGAACAACAAGGCCAAGACAACAGGAACATGGCTTCTTGCCGGTGCCGGGCTTGTCTATTGGGGTTCATTGATGGACGGTGTCGTATGCTATCAGAGCGAAAGCGAACCGGATCCGGGAAGAGCGACAATCTATTCCGCCCTCCTGCCAGGTCTTGGTCAGATTTATAACGGAGAACTGTTCAAAGTACCCATCTATTGGGGAGGAATGCTCATTTCCGTTCACCTTCTGATGAACTACAACAACAACTACCTGAGATTCAAACGCATCCACAATCAGGCCACCAGTACAGACCCGGAAGTAAGTTCGAAAATACCGATTTCCGGTGAAACCGCTAAATGGTACAGGGACGTATACCGACGGTACAGAGACTACTCTATTGTGGCTACCGCTCTTGTGTACCTGCTTCAGGTCATTGATGCCAATGTATTCGCATACATGCACGACTTCGAAGTCTCCGATGACATTTCCATGAGTGTGGAACCTGCCGTAATATCACCATATAACGCTTACGCAATCCATACGCCACTACATCCGGGCACTACGAACGCCGTCGGCATGAGGGTAGGAATAAGGTTCTGACAAACGGGCATAATTGAAAACATATATATTGATGAACATACATAAGATCATTGCAGTCGCTCTTGCGGCTGTTTTTACTGCCACGGCAGCATCGTCTGACCTTGCGGCAGACAACTTGAAGAAGAATAACGGTCCTAAGACAAAAATCCAGTTGCAGAAAGAGAACAAACAGCTCAGGTCAGAACTGGATTCTCTCAGACTTGAACTTGAAAGATACAGAATGGAGGCCGAGTACGCAGACAGTATAGCGAACGAAATGATGGACCTCTATACTGAAAACGAGGACAAAAGTGCAGCGGGAATAAACCCGGAGGACTATACCGCTGAAATATCCGACAGTCTTCTCAACATCTGGTATGTACACAAAAGAATATCGGCAGATGATCTGGAAGGATATGATATGGACTCCGTACGTTTCCAATCGAACGTGCCTGACGAAGTCTACCTTGAAAGGATCAAGAAGATGAACTCCTTCATTACCCTTCCGTACAATGACATCGTAAGGAACTACATAATCCTTTATTCTGAAAAGATGCCGACCAAGATGAGCCAGATTCTCGGACTCTGCCAGTACTATATGCCTATATTCGAGGAGGTTCTGAACAGATATGACATGCCTGAGGAACTCAAGGCAATGGCAGTGATCGAGTCAGCACTGAATCCTCTGGCGGTATCAAGAGCAGGAGCCAAGGGTATGTGGCAGTTCATGTACTCTACAGCAAAGATCTATGGTCTTCATATAGACTCTTTTGTGGACGAAAGAATGGATCCGTTCAAATCTGCGGAGGCTGCAGCACAATATCTTCAGGACTCATACGAAATCTTCGGCGACTGGAATCTTGCCATCGCCTCATACAACTGCGGGGCCGGCAATGTAAACAAGGCCATCCGCAGAAGTGGAGGAAGCAGGGCATTCTGGGACATTTACCCGTATCTCCCTCGCGAGACCAGAGGTTATGTACCTGCCTTTGTCGGCGCCCTCTACACCATGACATATTACAAGGAGCATGGCATCCGCCCTGAGGCTATCGAGATGCCTGTTCATGTAGACACATTCAAGATTGACGAGATGGTGCATCTCAAGCAGGTCAGAGACCTGACCGGAGCACCTCTGGAGGAACTCAAGAATCTCAATCCTCAATATCGTCATGAGATCATCCCAGGCAACGAAAGGGAATATATTCTCCGAATACCATACACATATACCAACGCATTCATAGAGTATGAGGACTCACTGGCGAAGCATAATGCAGCCGAGTACTTCAATCCGGTGACGCTCAAGAAAATAAAGGACGGAGGTGACGGAGAAAGAATAGTTTACCGTGTCAAGAGCGGAGACTATCTCGGCAGGATTGCAAGCAGACACAGATGTACGGTAGCACAGATCAAAAGGTGGAACAACCTCAAGAGCAACAACATACGTGTCGGTCAGAGGCTCGTCATATATAGAGGTGGAGTGTCATCATCATCTTCTTCAGTATCGGGCACTTCATCTGCTTCCACTTCATCTTCAGTTTCAACAACTTCAGCACAGGCCCCATCAGATGCAGTCACATATATCGTAAGAAAAGGTGATGTACTAGGTAAAATTGCAGAAAGGCATGGCTGTTCCGTAGCACAGATCAAGGCATGGAACGGACTCACCAGCAACAACATACAGGTAGGACAGAAACTGAAGGTCGCGGATCCTGAGACCCCGGAGTCAAAACCGGAACACTCTTCTTCCCCTGCGCCGCAGTCCGGTGAATATACCACATATGTCATCAAGGAAGGTGATTCATTCTACAGCATAGCAAAGAACTATCCGGGCGTAAGCGCTCAGAACATCATGGATTTCAACGGTCTGACCAGTGCAAAGATAAAGCCTGGAATGACCATCAGGATTCCAAAGTTATAATCCGTCAGAATGTAAAGACACACTGACATTTAAGTTCGGCTTTGCCGGACTTTTTTTCTTTCATGAAAGGATAGGACGTGACGGAGCCACGAAGATACAACCTTCCCCATCGGGAGAATTTCCATGACCCGGCAAAGGATGTCCACACTCCCCTTCCATAAAATGCCGGCACATTGAAACTGCCCGGGGCATCCCTCTCATATGCATATATCCTGTCGTCCCATTTGTCAATGAAGAAAATCCCCTGACGAAGATGTAGGGAAAGGAGGTTCCTCTTATAACTCCCCTCCAGATAGGCCAGAGACCCGAAAGATACACATTGCAGAAGATTAACCCGCATCGTGACTGTAAAGGATGAGGACCACCACTGCATGTCTGCCCGGACATCGGTCCTGAACCTATGCCCCCACGTACGTATCCGCTCCTTTATCCTAAGGATCAGTTTAAAGTTTTCAGACATCAGGACGTCCCACATGACTACAGGAGTGACCTGCAGACTAAGATAGGCATTCTTCTTAGGGACAGGATGCAGACAGGCATCTATGGCAAACGTACCGTCATGTCTTCTTCGTGACGAGCCGAAGCCTTGACGGCCTGAAATATTGACATATCTGCCACTGGAGAACCTGCCGCTGACAGTTACGCCGAATTCATTTGTACATTTCGAACCGGCACGAGGTGCTCCGCTTCTGCCTGCCTCATATTCGGGCGGATAGTATCTGACGACAGATGCCATCCTGAGAGCATCTCCCACCGGGAATGATGTACCTGCGATCCCGGCCAATGACATATTCACCCAGTCCAATGCCACTTCCGAAAACAGATCGGTACCATCCAGACATATGGAGAAGTCTGCTGCTGTCTTCATATCAGGAATCCGCACATCTTTCCGCGAGAAAAGGCCCGAGAATTCAGTATAATGAGTAAGCCCCAGATGAGCGAGTCTCCCGTCCCAGGATGCATTGAGCGCAGGCATAAGGGACACCTTCTCAGGAGAGGTACCTATTGACCTTACTCCCGGAAGCGCGGTCATGACTGAAAACGTAAACTGTTTCCACGATGCCCGGGAAGCAAGTCCGGTAAATGCAGACCCGCCGGTAAACGACCATGACGATGATATGCCTGCAGCATTCCTTCTGAGTCCTTCGGGAGTCGAAAGGCCGCTCATAGTCATTCCGTTCCAGAGTGCAAGTCCCTGTCCGAACCGGGCGTTGAAGTCCCCTATGATGACTAAAGCGGACCTCCTCCTGAACTCATATGCAAGAAATCCGGAATATGCATCAGGTGCAAAGGAGCCTGCACCCGTAGAACGGGAAACCGAAAGTCCTGCAGAGAGGCTCTCACCATACTGAAGCCTGTATTTCATGCCATACCCTGATGCCACAGC
>JAFVHZ010000244.1 GCA_017474265.1 Bacteroidales bacterium
CGGTGTGATTGCCGACTTCAACGCGGCGGAGATGATGATCCGCGGCTTCATCAAGCAGGTGAACAGCAAGCGCAGGTCCATCTTCACCCCTAACATCAAGATGGTGGTGGGCATCCCTTCAGGATCTACAGAAGTGGAGATCCGTGCGGTACGCGACTCCTCGGAGCATGCCGGAGGACGCGACGTATACCTGATCTATGAGCCTATGGCTTCTGCCCTCGGTATCGGTCTTGACGTGGAGGCTCCTAAGGGAAACATGGTAGTGGACATAGGAGGTGGTACGACTGAGATCGCGGTGATTTCACTCGGAGGTATCGTGGTACAGGACTCGATCAAGGTGGCTGGCGACGTGTTCACAAGCGACATCCAGCAGCACCTGAGGCAGCAGCATAACATCAGGGTGGGTCAGATCACGGCAGAGAAGATCAAGATAGCAATCGGAGCAGTGATTCCGGATCTTGACGAAGAACCGGAACCATATGCAATCACCGGTCCTAACCTCATGACCGCACATCCTGTACATGCAACCATCACTTACCATGAAATAGCACACTGCCTGGATAAGTCTGTTGCACGTATCGAGAACGGAATCATCCATGTCCTTGAGCAGACTCCTCCGGAACTCTACTCGGACATCGTGGAGAACGGAATCCACCTCGCCGGCGGCGGATCGCTTCTAAGAGGACTTGCCAAGCGTCTGACAGAAAAGATCAACATTCCGTTCTACGTGGCTGATGACCCGCTCAGGGCTGTGGCTCGCGGAACCTGCCTTGCGCTTAAGAACACAGAGAACTATACCTTCCTGATGAGATAAGTCTTGCGTAGAGGCAACTTCATATATCATCTGATCAATGCAGCAATCTTCTTAATTCTGGAGGTTGCTGCATTGGATATGCTCCACCGTAACGGCACCATCCAGGGCATCTGGATATCAAAAGGAGTGCATGCCATATCAAGTGCCGTCTGGGGAGGCTCCCAGAGCATAGGAGACTATTTCTCACTGAGAAAGAGGAACGACGCTCTGGCACAGGAGAATTTCAATCTGCGGCTTCAGCTGGCACAGATAGGTGCAGAAGCGGACTACCATGTCTCTGCGATCAATAGCGGAGAGGCGGGCAATTTCAGATACACACACGCAGAAATAGCCAAGATCAGCAACAATACCCAGCACAACTACATGATCATCGACAAGGGAAGCAACGACGGCATCACCGAAGGCTCCGGTGTCATTACCGGAAAAGGAGCGGTAGGCGTCATCGATGCAGTGAGCGGCAGATATTCCTATGCCCGTTCATTCAAGAATCACGAGATGAATATAAGTGCCCGCCTTGGGAAGCAAGGCGCCGTGGGGCCGTTGAGTTGGGACGGAAAGAAGAGTGACGGAGCGATCCTGAAGGAGATTCCGCTCCATGTGGAGTTCGAGCCGGGAGACACGGTGTTTACCAGCGGATTTTCATCCATCTTCCCTCCTGACATCCCTCTGGGCTCTGTAGGGGAAGCGAAGATCGTGAACGGTGCCACTTATGAAATAACAGTCACCCTGTTTGAAGATTTCGGTGCATTGAGATATGTGACCATAGTCGAAAATATGGGCAGGGAAGAAATGGAAAAACTGGAGGGCAGGCAATGAAAGGACAGAACTTCGGACTTTTGTATTTCCTGATGGTACTTGCTCAGATCATTCTGTGCAACTTCACCAATCTGGGACCATATGTCATGCTCTCACTGCTTCCTGCAATGGTGATATGTGTTCCACTTACCGTCAGCACCCCTCTTTGCATGCTTCTGGCATTCGCCACCGGACTTTCTGTCGACTGGCTGTCGGAAGGACTTGTGGGAATCAATGCCGCGAGTCTCGTGCCGGTTGCCCTTATGCGCAAGCCTCTGATAAGGTTCTTCCTCGGCGAAGACCTCATCACCAGAAGCGACAGTTTCTCATTCCGCAAGAACGGAGTGGGAAAGATAACTATGCTCCTTTTTCTGGCAACACTCATTTTCCTGGGCATATACATAACTCTGGACGGAGCAGGTACCAGACCAATGTGGTTTAACCTGACCCGGCTGGGCGTATCTCTTGCATGTAACTGCATCCTCGCCCTTATCGTCACGAACATCCTTACCGTAGATGACCGTAAATAGGAGGGAAGACGATGAAACTCAACAGGGAGAACAAACTGCTCATAGGCCTCTGCACAGCGGCCGCCATCCTCATGGCAAAACTGTTCAGCATCCAGATTCTCGACGACAAGTATAAACTTTCCGCCGAGAACAATACCATGGTATATTCGACCATATATCCCACCAGAGGCGTCATCCACGACAGATACGGCAACATTCTGGTCGGTAACAAGGTGGCTTATGACCTGATGGTGACCCCAAAGGAGGTAGAGCCATTCGACACGCTTGCCCTATGTGAAGTCCTTGACATATCTCCGGAATTCGTCCGCGAGAAAATGAAGGAATTCTATAAGAACCGCCGCAGAATCGGATACCAGTCGGTCGTGATGATGAAACTGATACCGCCAGAAACCTACATGAAGTTCGCCGAGGTGGCTTACAAGTTCCCCGGATTCAGAGGCCAGGCCAGAAGCATCAGGGAATACCCGTTCAATGCCGGAGGAAACCTTCTGGGCTATGTTTCTGAAGTCAACACCAACTACATGAAGAAGCATCCTGGAGAATACAAGCCGGGAGACTATGCCGGAATGACAGGCATCGAGGCTGCCCGTGAGCGTGAACTTCGCGGAGAAAAGGGATACAACATCTGGCTCAGGAACTCAAGGAACAAGATAGAATCCCGTTATAGGGACGGAGAGATGGATAAGGAGGCCGTACCCGGAGACGACATCACCACCACCATCGACGCCAGACTCCAGCATTACGGACAGATGCTGATGGCAAATAAAGTCGGAAGCCTTGTGGCTATCGAACCTTCAACAGGAGAGATCCTGACCCTCGTATCGAGTCCAGGTATCGATGTGGACCAATTGGCGAACATCGGACAGCACTACAAAGAGATATCTACAGACCCATATAAGCCTATGTTCAACCGTGCTGTGCAGGCATCATACCCTCCTGGCTCGGTATTCAAACTCGTCAACGGACTCATAGGGCTGGAGGAAGGAGTCGTGTCGACAGGCACGCTCTACCCTTGCAGCATGGGCTACCACTTCGGAAAGAACAAACTTGGCTGCCATGCCCACAAGTCCCCGATAAACTTCGAGGAATCCATAATGATGTCGTGCAACGCCTACTACTGCTACATCCTGCGCGACCTTCTTGAAAACAAGAAATACGGTTCCATCGACGAAGCCATGGATAAATGGAACGAATATGTCAGGAGTTTCGGCTTCGGCCAGAAACTCGGCAGCGACTTCCCGTCCGAACTCGGAGGCTTCATCCCGGACTCGAAGTACTATAACAAGGTCTACCGCAAAGGCGGATGGAAAGCCACTACAGTCATCTCTCTTTCCATCGGACAGGGAGAGATAGGATGTACGCCTCTGCACCTTGCCAATCTGTGTGCGACCATCGCCAACAGGGGCTTCTACTACACTCCGCACATCATCAAGGACTCGGATAATGTCACCATCGACCCGAAATACAAGGAAAAGAACTACACCATGGTGGACACCACCCATTTCCCGAAGGTCGTGGGAGGAATGTACCGGGCAGTGAACAGCGGTTACGGCTCAGGAGGTACGGCAAGCGTGGCTGCTGTCGAAGGACTTGACATATGCGGAAAGACTGGAACGGCGCAGAACCCGCATGGACATGACCATTCGGTGTTCATCTGCTTCGCTCCCCGCGACAATCCTAAGATAGCGGTAGCCGCATATGTGGAGAACGGAGGTTTCGGCGCCACATGGGCTGCTCCGATCGCATCACTCCTGACGGAAATGTATCTGAACGGAGAAATAGGCGAAAACAGAAAATATCTGGAAGACAGGATCCTGAACGGAGACCTGATGGATAGGGTAAGGGTAAAGAAATGAGATGAGGGATGCTGGAGGACATAGAGGCAGAGGCCTGGCGAAGACCATAGACTGGAGTCTGGTGGTCTGCTGGCTCGTTCTCATCCTGATAGGATGGGCCAACATCTACGCATCAGTGCATGCCACCGAAGAAGGCTCCATATTCGACTTTGCCAGCAGAAGCGGCAAGCAGTTCGTGTGGATGGTGACCGCAATGGGAATTGCCGGCCTGATTCTGTTTGTCATTCCTCCGAGAATATATGAAGGCGCTGCGCTTCCGATTTATCTTGCAGTCATAGGACTGCTTGTGGCGGTCATTTTTCTTGGAATCGAGGTCAAGGGCTCCCGGTCGTGGTTCGCCTTCGGCCCCATAAGGTTCCAGCCTGCGGAAATATCCAAGATATCCACCTCGCTCATGCTTGCTGCCGTAATGAGTCAACTCGGCTATAAGATAGGGCGATGGAAAGACTTCATCCTTACTGCTCTGATCATCCTCGTTCCGATGCTCATCATCGTAGGTCAGAGCGAGACTGGTTCCGCCCTTGTTTATGTAGGCTTCATCTTCATGCTTTATCGTGAAGGGCTCTCCGGATGGCTCATATTCATGGTCGGAATGGCCATTCTTACATTCATACTTACCCTCACAGCATCTCCTTTTGTGGCTTGTCTAGTGCTCGTTAGCGTGGCATCTCTCTGCATTTGCCTGTATTCAGGCAGGTTCAAGTGGTGGCTGCTTATCTGCGTGCCTCTTATTGTCCTGATGGCATTTGTTCCGTCCATCCTAGACTCTGTCACCGCATCCGGAGAGGCTCTTGCGGAAGGGGTTGCGGAAGTTGCAGATGGTGATGCCACGGGTTCATTCGTCTCCAGGATAAAGCCTCTGTATATACTGCTGGGGCTTGTAGGAATCTCATTGCCTTTCGTCGCCTTCCAGGCCTTCCGCGAGCGCAACATGTTCACTCATCTTGCACTGATATCCCTGATCGGAGGCATCATACTGACTTTTTCAGTGGACTTCCTTTTCAATGACGTGCTTCAGGAGCACCAGAGAAAACGTATCGAGGTTCTTCTCGGAATGAAGGAAGACCCCGCAGGCGTCGGCTATAATGTCAATCAGTCCATGATCGCAATCGGTTCCGGAGGCGCCTTCGGAAAAGGCTACCTCAACGGCACCCAGACCACATACGGCTTCGTTCCCGAACAGAGTACCGACTTCATCTTCTGTACCATCGGGGAGGAATGGGGCTTTGCAGGATGCGCATTCGTGATCCTGTTATATGTGTTCCTTATCTGGAAGATCATTAAGAATGCAGAACGCAGCAGGGAAGCCTTCACCAGAATATACGGCTATTGCGTCGCCTGCTGCATCTTCATGCATCTTTTCATAAATATCGGAATGACCATAGGACTGATGCCTGTAATCGGTATCCCACTGCCGTTCGTAAGTTACGGAGGATCGTCACTCTGGGCCTTCACAGCCCTTCTCTTCATCTTCATCGCCCTTAACCGCAACGAGAGGAAGTACTTCTAGTGATCCGGCACCTGCGGTTTCATGACAATCCCTCCCACTCCTTCGGAGCGGGCCCCTCCCTCTGCGGCCAGAGGGGTAGCACGGTCATGAAACCGCAGGCACCGGATCACTTACAACATTCATATTCAGCACATTACGAAAACTGCGTGCTCCCCATTGGCGGCACGCAGTTTCTATAATATACTAAGCATCAATCTTTCACTGATCACGCTCCGAAGAGGTAACGGTGCTGTTCGGGAGTGAGGGTGTCGATCTCGCAGCCCCAATATGAGAGTTTACGGCGTGCGACCTCCTGATCTATTTCGAGAGGCACGTCATTTACCATATTTCCCGGTTCGCGTGAAATGGTGCCAGCATTCTCGACAAGGTATCTTGCGCTGAGGGCCTGGATAGCGAACGACATGTCCATAATCTCTGCAGGGTGTCCGTCGCCTGCCGCGAGGTTTACCAGACGGCCTTCTGCTATGATGTATATCCTACGGCCGTTCTCAAGGGTATATCCTATGATGTTCTTTCTTGCCGGCTTGATCTCGACGGCCATCTCACGGAGTCCGGCAACATCCACCTCGCAGTCGAAATGTCCTGCATTGCAGCAGATGGCACCGTCCTTCATCTTCATGAAATGCTCCCTGGTGATCACGGCGTCACAACCTGTGACAGTCACGAAGAAGTCGCCGATGCAGGCAGCCTGCTCCATCTTCATCACCTTGAATCCGTCCATCACAGCCTCCATGGCCTTAATCGGGTCCACTTCGGTCACGATGACCTCGGCACCAAGACCCTTTGCACGCATTGCCACGCCCTTTCCGCACCATCCGTAACCGGCAACGACCACATTCTTGCCGGCAACGATAAGGTTGGTGGTACGGTTGATTCCGTCCCATACCGACTGGCCTGTACCATATCTGTTATCGAAGAGGTGCTTGCAGTCAGCATTGTTGACAAGCATCATAGGGAACTTCAGAGCCTTGGCATTATTGAGTTGCACAAGACGAAGAATGCCTGTAGTGGTCTCTTCACATCCTCCGATGACATTCGGAATGAGGTCCGTATATTCCGTATGCATAAGATTGACAAGGTCACCACCGTCATCGATGATGATATTCGGGCCGACCTCAAGGACACGACGTATATGAGCCTCATATTCTTCCGGAGTGGCATCGTACCATGCGAAGACATTCAGTCCGGCCTTGACCAGCGCTGCCGCGATGTCATCCTGAGTCGAAAGAGGGTTGCTTCCTGTCACATACATCTCGGCACCACCTGCTGCAAGAACCTCGCAAAGGTAGGCTGTCTTAGCCTCAAGATGGACAGAAAGAGCGACTTTCTTTCCCTTGAAAGGGAGAGTCGCACGGAACTCTTCTTCCAGTCCGTTGAGAAGAGGCATGTTATGTCTTACCCAATCTATTTTCAATCGGCCGTCCTGCCAAAGTTGAGGATTTCTGATTTCGCTTGCCATAAATTTTGTCTTTTTGGAATATTTCGGGCACAAAGATAGTCTTTTTTGACCACACAAAACCGACTTTTGCCACAATCACGGGATTTTTAAGCGATTGTGGAGGATTTGTTTTGGGATTATGAGGGATAAAGGTAATTTTGCATCATCGAAACTCTTACGCAATGGGACTTCTTACTGGAAAAACCGCGCTCGTTACCGGAGCCACAAGAGGAATCGGACGGGCTATAGCATTGAAGTTTGCTTCTGAGGGAGCAGATGTGGCATTCACATACAGGTCGCAGCATGAGGCAGCACAGACACTTGTCGCAGAAATCGAGGCGATGGGCGTACGCGCCAAGGCTTATACTTCCGATGCGGCATCGTTCGAAGATGCGCACAAGGTCGTAGATGACGTGAAGGAGACTTTCGGCAGGATCGACATTCTAGTTAACAATGCCGGCATAACAAAAGACGGCCTTATGATGAGGATGGGCGAAGAACAATGGGATGCCGTGATCGGCACCAACCTGAAGTCTGCGTTCAACTTCATCCATGCATGTACACCGGTCATGGCAAGACAGAGAGGAGGCAGCATCATCAGCATGTCATCGGTGGTGGGAGTTTCAGGAAATGCGGGACAATGCAACTATTCGGCGTCCAAGGCAGGACTTATCGGACTGTCCAAGTCCATCGCCAAGGAGATGGGTCCAAGAGGCATCCGCTCAAACTGCATCGCACCGGGATTCATCGCTACCGACATGACAGGAGCACTCCCTGAGAACGTCCGTCAGGAATGGGAGAAACAGATACCTTTGAGAAGAGGCGGTACTCCGGAAGATGTCGCTGACGTGGCGCTCTTCCTGGCAAGCGATCTCTCGAGATATGTGACCGGCCAGGTCATCAACTGCTGCGGAGGAATGAACTGCTGATAATAGACATACAGATTCTTAACATACACACAATCGTATTTTGCACAAAACCTAAACCCTGCCCCCTGCTGATGTGAATCAACAGGGGGTTTCTTTACTTCAGATTTTTCTTTTTCTTATCGTTTTTTCCGTTTTCATATGTAAGTTTTTCTTTTTCTTATCCTTGTTCTGATGCAGATCGGCTTTCTTTGATGCATGACAAGGACAATCATAAAGGCATTGAACGCTGCGGCGGATCTGCTGCTGCCAAGGACATGCATAGTGTGCGGAAGAGGACTGCTCACGGAAGAGAAGCACCTCTGTCTTTTCTGCATGGCGGACCTCCCGTTGACTCGCTTCTGGAAACAGACTCACAACCTCATGGCCGACAGGTTCAATTCCGTCATCCAGGAACAACTTGACAAGTCTGATCATCCTGAGAAAGAACAGTACGCCTACGGAGCGGCATTGTTCTTCTACAACAGTTCTGCTGATTACAGAAAGATTCCATACAGGTTGAAATATCATGGTGCCCGGTCTGTCGGCAGATATTTCGGAAAGGTCCTGGGCAGACATCTTGTTTCAGCAGAACAGTTCCGGGATGTGGATCTGGTTGTTCCCGTCCCGCTTCATTGGACCAGAAGATGGAAAAGAGGATACAATCAGGCGGAAGTCATTGCCTCTGCCATTGCTGAAGAACTGCATGCCGAAGCAAGACCGTCGGTTCTACGGCGTGTCCGGCGCACAAGGACACAGACAAAACTCAGAGTAGAAGAAAAGGCCCGGAACGTCCACGGTGCCTTTGAAGCGACCTCAGTACAGGCAGGTGCAAGGCACATTCTGCTTGTCGACGATGTCTTCACTACCGGCTCCACTTTGATGGCCTGCTTTGTCGCTCTGCGGACGGTCTTCCCGCCTGACGTGAGGATCAGCGTGGCTACGCTGGGGTTTGTAGGAGGGGCTTAACGCTCTCTTTGTCGATCTTAGGCAACAGTCGGGAGAGTTGGGCGGCCCTGTGGTCGAGCCGCCCATACTCGCACGATCTGTAATCGGCGGATCCCGTATATTCCGCCGATGGTGCCCTGCCAACCACTATTCTGCCTCCAGAATCCTCAACCGGCCAGGAAATCGACCTTATCTCTGGCTGCAGAGGATTAAACATCTTCAACTTCCAAGAAAAGGCCTGTTTTTCTGGAAGTTAAGGACAAATGAGCGGCAACTTCCAAGAAACAGGGCATTTTTCTGGAAGTTGCTCAAATGGATAAACATAAAATATATGAAGAAAGATTTTAGTGCTCTGA
>JAFVHZ010000245.1 GCA_017474265.1 Bacteroidales bacterium
CAGTGGATGATCGATCACGGGTACAGCCTGGAGAATCTGGTCCGGAATCTGGAATCCATGATTGAGGAGGACCAGAATGAGTCTGGGGTACGGACTGATTTGCCAAGCCTGTTCCAGGATTGGGAATTCGGTATTGGATTCGATGGCTCTATCTGGCCCTGTTATCAGGAATTCTTGGAGAATGAGTACCTCGATATGCTGGAAAAAGATAGAAACGAGGAATGACTATGTTGGAAAAGAAAAAGCCTATTGTGCTTACCGGGACTTTGGAGTGTCCGCTGGCCATCGGATGTGTCGCATTCATTAAAGAAGAGGGTTATGATCCTTTTCGCACCTCGACGGTGAGGCGATTTGTCAAGATGCCCTTTGGTGTGACCTACATCAAGACTGAGAACAGCCGGTACATCCTGCGTTCACCTGCGAAAGCGGCAGTCAAGGAGGTGCGGGCATGATGAAACAGAAGGAATCCAAGGAAGATCGCTTCCGCAGGCTGGCTGAGGCAAGGGTCAATAAGATCCTGCAGCTGTTCCGGCTGCTTGGAAATCTGTCCTGGACAGGAACCTACGCCTACATATTGTGAATCATGTGCCAATGGTGTTTGCGCTTTAAAAAGATAATGTGTAGTATGAAAGATATAAATAAATTTAATGAATCATTGAAATATCGCATTGACGTTAATTATAGAAATGTTGTTTCTGCAATCTGCTTATTAGAATTCTATAAACTCTAGAATTATACAACAGACAATTCAGATACGAAAATGTTAAATGAATTAATACAGTTTGCAAAAAGAGAAATGAGCAGTGATGTTCCGATGCGATTATTATTAATTAAAGATGCTATGCCAGTTTATAAAATAGAACACAGTGTATCGATGTCTGGTTCGTTCGTATATTACGGTACAACAAATAAACCTTTAACAAAATTGTTGAGTGATACTGCAGCAAACACTATTTTTGCAACAGCCGAACCTGATGAATATTTTGTATATAAATATCCAATTGATCTACCAAAACTTGAATCTGTTACAATGGATGGCGCATTCAATGTTATTCAAGCATTTGACTATTCAGAGGAATCATTTACTACAGAAACTGGGGCAAATACAAGATTGAGAGTTTATACTGCAGCCAATCCAGGTGCATTTACTAATGTTAAATTGAGTTTTAAATGATGGAAAATATATTAACCTTTCCTGCGAAATTAGGTAGTAACAATCCAAAAGCGTATGGTATAATTAATGCCGAAGAAATATCTGGGCATAAATCTGTAAAAACGCTTGAAGAATTGTTTTCATTACCTGATAAAATATTGAGTGCATCAGGAGACAATTCAAACGGTGACGCAATCGGACAAGAATGGTGGGTAGTAAATAAGAACACCAGTTATAGATTGATGCATTGGCACCTTCGTCATAGTGCATTGGGTTGGTCACCTTCAGAAGTAATGTATCTTGGTGGTACTGAAATTGTAATATCAGAAGAAGAACCTACTACAACAACAAATGTTATTTGGGCAGATGATTTAGAAAATTCTATTCCAGAGTACGAAAATGAAGATTTACAAAGTATTCTTGGTGCAGTAAGAGCATTGCAAGAAGTTGTTGGTAAACATGAATTTGCATTCTAGAATCATATGTCGTCTGGAGATTTCAAAAACAATACTGCAGATGAAATACTCAAGTCTACCCCTGAAAAACCAGAAGGAGTAGAAGATCCTATGTTGTTAAATGACTCTACTGACATTACAGATGATTATCCTGAATATGCAGATGGTGTTATCCCAAATGTAAAACATTTGAGTATTAAAGCAGGTTTGTATCAGGATATGTTGAACAATTCTGATAAGTTTGTAAATAATGAATTGCTATGGTGTGTAGATACAAGTAAGTCCGTCGTCACGGACGCAACTGCGGCAAAGTTCCAAAGGCAATACGCCAGAAAAATATACAGTGCTAATTTTTTCATGGCAAAGAATTATACCATTTTTTTTCTTGCGGACCTCAACATGAATGACGCATAAATGACGATCTCTGTCACGGCCTCATG
>JAFVHZ010000246.1 GCA_017474265.1 Bacteroidales bacterium
ACCGTTTCAGCGTATGGGCTAGAACACCAGAAGGTGGAACAGGTACTTTGGGCATCGAATTCATCGACAAGGCATCGATGGATGAAGTACAGGCTTCAGCATATACCCAGGTGACCGTGGATTCCAAGGAGTGGAAGAAGTATGAAGTCGTGATGACATCGGGCGTCACCGACCCTAAGGCTACCTTGCGCATATTCCTTGAAGGCTCTGAAACTGTCGACATAGAGCATGTATCATTATTCCCTGCCGACACATGGAACGGACACAGGAACGGCCTCCGCAAGGATCTTGCCCAGGCTCTGTATGACCTTCATCCTGGTCATTTCAGATTCCCTGGAGGATGTATCGTGGAAGGGACGGACCTTGAGACAAGGTACAACTGGAAGAGCAGCGTGGGCCCGGTAGAAAACCGCCCGCTCAACGAGAACAGATGGCAGCATACCTTCAGGCACAGATATTATCCTGACTATTTCCAGTCATACGGCTTGGGGTTCTACGAATATTTCCTGTTGTCAGAAGAGATTGGGGCCGAGCCTATTCCCATCTTGAGTTGCGGCCTTGCCTGCCAGTTCCAGAACACCGATCCTGCAGCACATCAGCCTGTGTCTGAACTTGACTGTTACATTCAGGATGCCCTTGATCTGATCGAATTTGCAAACGGTGACCCTGACTCACACTGGGGACGCATACGTGCTGAAATGGGCCATCCTGCACCATTCAATCTTAAATTCATAGGCATCGGAAACGAGCAATGGGGACCGGAATATCCTGAACGTCTGGAACCTTTTGTAAAAGCGATCCGCGAGGCATATCCTGACATCAGGATAATCGGATCATCCGGTCCATATCCGGAAGGAGAAGACTTCGATTATCTCTGGACTGAAATGAAAAGACAGGGCGTAGACCTGGTGGACGAGCACTTCTATCGTCCTGAGGCCTGGTTCCTGTCTCAAGGCGCGCGTTACGACAACTATGACCGCAAGGGTCCGAAGGTATTTGCAGGAGAATATGCATGCCACGGTGACGGAAAGAAATGGAACCACTTCGAGGCGTCTCTTCTCGAAGCGGCTTTCATGACAACCCTAGAAAGGAATGCAGACATCGTACATATGGCCACTTACGCTCCCCTCTTCGCCCATGTGGAAGGGTGGCAATGGAGGCCTGACCTCATCTGGTTTGACAATCTTCGCAGTGTCAAGTCATGCAGTTGGCATGTGCAGAAACTATATTCTCAGTATAAAGGAACCCATGTTCTCAGTATGACAGACATGGATGGCAATAATGTGACCGGAGCGGAAGGTCAGAACGGCCTTTTCGCAAGTTCCGTATATGATGCCGCCAATGACCAGATCTATGTGAAGGTCATAAATGTGTCGGATGAAGCACAACCGGTCAGAATACATTTCGACGGTCTGAAAAAGAAGGAAACCCTCAAGGGAGTAAGTACGGTAAGTTATCACTCAGATGACCTTGATGCCGACAACACTCTTGACGAGCCTGAAAGAATCGTGCCTCAGACTGAAGCACTGGATTTCCTTGGAAAGGTTCTTGATGTCACCGTCCCTGCAAAGAATTTCATGGTCCACATACTTCAGAAATAGGCCTCTATCAATCTGAAATATTGCAACTGCTTATCCGCAAAAATATAAAAAAAAGAAAAATGTGACGAAAAACGTCTATTTGTGACGAATTACAGGAATCATCATAAAAGTTTTTCTTTTCTTTATCATGAGTCTGTAATATATGATGGAAATTTGTCATAGGTAATTTTAATATAAAAGACTATGACAAATTTTTCTAATTCAAGTGCAGCAACAGTGCAAAGGTATGTTGACATTCTCACCAACGGAGGTTTCAAGGCATTGTTTGGTGACGTAAACAACAAGGAGGCGGTGATGTCGATTCTGAATGTACTTCTTCCAGAACACAGGAAGTTGTCAGACATTGATTATCTTCCGACAGAAAGGCAGGGACAGATCGTCGATGTAAGCAAGGAGTACCAGTACGACTTCATGTGTCGGGACGAGTCTGGAGCAGTGTTTATTGTAGAACTTCAGAAGTATCATGAGGATTACTGGTTCAAGAGATGTGTCAGTTATGCATGCAGGGCATATGACAGGCAGACCCGCAAAGGTGAAGATTATGATGTCCCTCCTGTATATCTCGTGGGACTGATGGATGTTGAAATAGAGCATCCTGACAAAGAATTCTGGAAGAACAGGTATATTTCAGAATATACGTTCCGTGAAAAGGAGTGCAGCGACTTGCTTGGCGAGACAATTGTTATTATATTTGCCGAAATGGCAAATTTTTCCAAGACAGAAGAAGAGTGTGAGACCGAGACTGACAAGATGTTATATCTGCTGAAAAACATCGGCAAAATGATAAGCAGGCCTGCCTGGCTTCAGCATGAAGTCTATTCACGCATCTTCGATGCCTGTGAGATAGCCGGATTTACTGAGGATAAACGCATACAATACGAAAAAGAAATGTACGACGAAAGAAGACGCAAAAGCGAAATGGATACAGCCAAAAGAATTGGATTTGAAACTGGTCGTGCAGAAGGTAGAGCAGAAGGAAGAGAAGAAGGAAGAGTGGAAGGTCGTGAAGAGGAGCAGATCAGAATCGCCCGAAATCTGAAATTGGCAGGAGTCGACATCGACACCATCCTGAATGCCACAGGACTGGACAAGGAAACAGTCGACAAACTTTAAGACTACGGTTATTCAAAAAGGAGGCTGGTCAAATGACCAGCCTCCTTTTTCAGTATGCAAGTGTATTATTGAAGTGTGACTTTTGTACACTTGATGTTATCACCATTGAGGAGGAATGCTCCACCCCACCACTGCTGTGTAAGGGCTGCATCCAGAATCTCCTGAGTAAGTTCAAGACCATACTTGCCATCGTTGCCTGCAAGGTCATAAACTGTAAACTCACCATTGTTGTCATTACCTTCTGAGCAGATTGCCGCATAAGTAGGTCCCCAGTGACCTTCTACGATCTTGACCTGCCAAGCATCCTCGAGAGGCTCGAAGTAGAAGTAAATGGTCTGTCCTGCCTTAGCACCCGCGTCAACAAGTTCAAGACCAGCATCTGACAATATTGTAGGCTGATTGCCCCAGTCGTCAGCGATTGCCTCACCTTCCCAAAGGACAACCTCCTTAGGCTGGTCACCGCCTACAAGCACTTCTTCCTGAGTATAAAGTTCAAGAGGAGTATAACCGCTACCAGTGAAGAGAAGGTGTTGTTTATCAAGAACATCAAGAAGAGGATCACCTGCAAAATTGATTTCGATATAGAACGTACCATCTCCGTTATCAATGATGCGTTCATCTCCTGCCATGATGTCATTCCCTGTCCAAGTTGTTGACCACCAGCCATCGGTAATTCGCAACTGCGCAGCAGTAGCCTGGAATGACATGTAGAATGTACCGTTCTTGATGATGTCCCAAGTCTCCTGTGGGAAGGTTGCGATACACTCATTGTTTCCGTCATTTCCATCCAGACCGAAACGATATGTACCGTTCCAACTGATTTCTCCGTTTCCGGCAGGATCCTCATTCTTCCAAAATACGTTCTTAACGATTTCAATCTGGCCGCCGACCCATACTTCCTCAGTATAGAATATCTTGAGAGGAGTAAAGCCGCTACCAGTGAAGAGGAGGTGCTGATCGTCAATAAGATCGTAGATACCGCTCTTCAGAGGTTCCTCTGACAAAGTATATACAAGAGTGTAAGTACCGTCACCATTATCAACAACACGCTCATCATTTTCATGAATATCATATGCTCCGTCACCGTCAAATGACCACCATCCTGTAGTTGCACGGATCTGGTATGCTTCAGGTGCCTCATAAGTCAGACAGAATGTACCGTTCTTGATGATTTCCCACTGGTCGGCAGGGAATGTAGCGACACATTCGCTGTTGCCGTCTTTTCCTTCAAGACCGAAGCGATACTGTCCGCTCCAAGATACTGCACCAAGACCTGCAGGATCTGGATTTTCCCACATGATATGTTCGACAGTCTCGAAGTGTCCGCCATCAGATGCCGGCTTATATGTAAGTATCGGCAGATCATCGTTGTTCACTTCATTTCCATCAATTGAATAAAGTTTAATCTCGACCTCACCTTCATACACCTTTCTAGGAACGGTGAAAATGATGAAATCAGTACCCTTTCGGATGAAAGTTTCTGAATCGATATAAACAGGATTTCCATCTTCATCCATCATTTCAATTCCAGTAATGAACTCAAGATCTGAACCATAAATATACATCTGAGTTCCACCTTCAATGGCCTCACCTTCTGCAGGAGTCGAGCAACCTGTGATAACCGTATTTCCAAGGGTGAGAGGAAGAGGTGATTCAGCCTCACCATCTTCTGTGAGTACAACTATATGTCCTCCTTCAGCCGAAATGCCAGATGGCGCTTTGACCCTGATCATTTCATTGCTGACAATCTCAAAATCAGTTACCTTGACATCGCCTGGAAAAACGATCTCAGTAACATCAGAGAATCCCGAACCGTTTATGGTCATCGGCTGCCCAGCCATCACCTTAGTCGGAAAGAACACCTTGACGTGCAGTCCGACATCGGCAGATTCAAGCGTTTCTTCAACACATCCGGTCATAGCGAAAGTGAAGACAAACGCCAGAAATGCTCCGAAAAATTTAAATATATTCTTCATAATTGAATTCCTTTAAATAGTTTTGGAATACTACCATCCCGGATTCTGTCCAAGGGCCGGGTTCTTCTTTACCTCACTTTGAGAGATTGGATAGAAGTAGTACTTGTCGCTCCAATGACGAGTCACTGTAGACCTGGTAAGTTGGAGATCGGCGCTGATATTCGCAACCTGGATAGTCTTGAAGTACTTGTCAGCCTTCTTCCAACGACGTACATCCCAGAATCTATGATTCTCAAATGCCAACTCGACAAGGCGTTCGCGCTCGTAACGTTCAACCCAAGCCTCACCATCTTCCTTGAATTCAGGCATCGCAATATCCTTTCTGTTACGGAGAACATTGATTGCTTCGTTTGCAGTCATGCCATAAGTAGGATCATTTGCACTGCCGGTAGCGTTGAATACAGCCTCAGCATAATTCAGATAGAATTCTCCTAAGCGGAAGACAATCCAAGTATGGCGAGCAGTAACCTGATTATCTGCGGTAGTAACACATGAGCCGTCAACATATTTCCTCAAATAATAACCGGTAGGAGTAGCACCATACTTAGGAGCAGCATTGAATCCACCAAGGAATGTCTCGATAGTCTTCTTCTGCGCTCCATTGCTAGGCCACTCGTCACCATTCTTCACAACTGTAAGCGCAAAACGAGGGTCAAGACCAGCATATGGATCCACCGATGTGAGGTCTATATCGCCAGGATAGCGCTGAGCAAAGGTCTCACCATTGTCCTGATATTCGTATTGGTCAACAAGGCTCTGGGTAGGACATGTACCGGATTTACCGTTCTCAACTCCGATAGGATAGTTGTCCATCTCGAATGAGTTGGTCGCGTTACGGCCGATACCGAAGATGATTTCCTGGTTGAAGAAGGCATCATTTCCCCAAAGTGAAGCATAGTTACTTAATTTAAGTCCCCAAGCATCAGCATTATCAAGAATGAACTTGCTTGCTTCAGCAGCCTTTTCCCACTTTGCCTTCTCATTTTTAGGATTAAAGAGAGGAGATGCGGCATAAAGAAGTGTACGTGCCTTAAGGGCATATGCTGCAACACGGGTAGCACGTCCTATTTCAGCACCGACTTCTGTTGCATATGTGGCAGGAAGGAAAGGTGCGACTTCATCAACCTCGTCTACAATGAATTGGATGATGTCATCAACAGAAGCACGTTTGACACTGTTTGCCTGTGCATTTGTAAGGGTTGTCGTCACAAGAGGAACCTCTCCATATGTCTTAAGGAGTTCAAAATAGAAATAAGCCCTGAGGAAACGAAGTTCATAAGGGAAGATTTCCAACTGCTGGACCCAAGTATTATACTTTGGGTTGTGCTTATATTCTGAGATATCAGCCTTATCGAGTTTCTCGAGGAACATGCAGACCTCGGCAATGGCTCTGTAAGACTTAGTCCATGTATAAGAGTATGGATTGGCTGGTGTCCAGCCACCATTTACATAGTCATTAACCGCACCGGTTTCCAAGGCATACTGAGCCTCATCAGTTGCTCCTGCAAGGAAGTATGCATTATCAGAGTCGAACTCGCCGGAATATACTTGTGCGTATACATCGAATACCATGTTTTTAAGGCCTTCCTCAAAGTATTCGTAAGTCCAGTCCTCGTCACGTGTATTCTCCTCTGTATAATTGAGATCTGCACATGCTGAAGAAATGAGACAGGCGAGAATGAATAAAAAGATTCTATCTAGTTTCATAAATCTATCTTTATTAGAATACTACTGAAAGTCCCAAGGCTACAGATTTCATCACAGGATAGCCTGTATTCAAGTTTTCTGCATCCATTGCAGGAATATTGTCGAATGACAGGAGATTCTGACCATGAACAAAAATCTTGGCGTCTGTTACCTTGATCTTCTGAAGGAGACGAGCAGGGAACCTGTAATAAACCTCACAGTCGCGGAGTTTGACCCAGGTTACGTTGCGATACCAGATGGTTGACTCCTGATAGTTGTTGGCAACATTTGTTGTAGAAAGACGAGGATAAAGAGCGTCCTTACCTGCCACGTCAAAGCAGTTGCTGTAGTACTCCTGAGACATGTTCCTGTTGTCGGAAAGGGCTCCCCAGACACCGTCAACATAACGGAGGTTCTTGATCTGATTGCCAGCAGACTGGATAGTAGCGTTCATTCCGAATCCCTTATATTCAAATCCAAGATTGACTGAATAGTTCATTGAAGGGAAGGCTGTACCATAGTCAAGAGCAACATAGTCATTCTGATTGATCACACCGTCTGCGTTGACATCCTTGTACTTGATATCACCGACCTTCACCTGACCGAACTCCTGAAGAGGACTGTTGTCTATTTCCTCCTGGCTCTGGAAGAATCCGAGTGCCTGAAGGCCGCGTGCCGCATCTGTTGGAGCACCGATAAGTGAAAGGTTAGGATATGGTGGGTTTTCAATCCAATCGAGGACCTTGTTCCTTGAGAAAGTAACAAACTCACTGATATTCAATGAAAGACCGCTGTCGAAAGTCTTTGCAATGCGGAAACCGATCTCTGCACCATAACTTGCAATTACTCCCCTGTCGTCATATGATGATTGAAGACCGACCACGTCAGAATTCAATGCATCCGCACGCACAAGGATGTTGCGTCTCTGCTGATAGAATACATCTGCAATCACATCCAGACAATTTGCAATTCTGAAGTCAGCGCCAAAGTTTGCCTTATATGCCGCCTCTTGCTTGAAATCGGTTGTTGGGAAACTGGCAAGAAACGCACCCCATGAAGACGAGAAGTTCGTACCATATGAAAACTGTCCGTGTGAACCGTTCCAAGCCTCAAGCCACAAACCGTTGGCAGGCACATAATCGGTATGTTGGATACCGGCAGACGCACGGAGTTTACCGAAATTGATCAATTCAGCATCTGGATTATTTGCAAATATCCATCCGAGGCCTAATGTAGGAGAGAAAGCCCATTTTGCTGGATATGAACGGTTCGAACCGTTTGCTGCGAGAACAAGGTCTGCCATGAATTTATCGGCATGATCGTAATGCATTGCGAGATTCCAGTTCTGACGATACCATGTATTGCTTTGACCGTCACGTACCTCACTCTTCATATTGTAATTGAGGTTAGCGGCAAATCCGTCACCGTTCTTGAACTGGGTGGCATATTTAAGACCTGCCTTAACTGTACCGACACGCCACTGTGAATCTACCCAATGATTGAATACAAGTTTATCCTCAATCGTTCCCATGACGGTCTCCTGCATAGTACCAGCAGCATCATAATGGTTCCAGCCATACTGATAACCCTTAGTACGGGTCTCAATTGTGTTGGAAGAGTTGTCATACGAACCACCGAGATAGAACTGAAGCCCTTTGAGGATAAAATCCAGATCCTGCTCCAAAGTGATGTCCGCCCAGATCTGACGCTGGTGGGTCTTTGAGAATCCTGTACCGGTAGCCTTAGCGAGAAGGTTGTTGTTTCCATAGCCGGCATCCTGAGCGCCACCCCAAACACCACCTTGAGTCTTGATAGGGAAAGCCAATGCAGGAACTTTGTAAAG
>JAFVHZ010000247.1 GCA_017474265.1 Bacteroidales bacterium
AAAAAGAAATGAGAACTTTTTGTATCGTGATTGTGTGGAAACGTCGTTTATTTAAAAAATTGATAATCAGCGTTAAGATTACGATGAAGATCTAATATAAGTCGTTGATAATTAAGCACAAGTTCCTATTTAAATCAGGTTCCTATAATAATCGAAATAGGAACCTTCTTGTTTATATTATGTTAACTTGCGATATCAAAACTGTCCCCTAGGCGTAGTTATAATGGAAATAATAGAAAAATTATTAAATTTGCGCGGATTTAGGAAATATGACGAAAAAAGTCTTCATATATGCATTGATCACGTTCTGCGTTTCCGTACTTTTCCAGAGTGCGAATTCTCAGGATATGACTTTGTCAGAGACGCAAATTCCAATCGATGCGCAAATATCGACAGAAACAGTCATATCATCATCAGATGACCAGTTCGCACTGACTCGTCCGACCAATCAGATAAATATTCCAAGGACCGTATCTCAACAGGCAAAACGCCCGTTCAACTACGGAAATTCAGGAAATTCCCTGCTGAAGGACGGCAAACTTCTGAATATTGGATCTACAACATCTTACAACATAAATCTATACAGATTTCCATCAGGACTGAAAGAATCGACACACCGTTTCATCAGTCTTAGGAAAATCGTCATTTAGCCTTATCCATCCAACTGTCCTGCACAACGGCACGGCATCTCGTTTTCGAGGAGCCATGCTCCCCTATTTTATAATCTATTTTATTAATAATCAAGTAAATATAATTAATCATGGATAAGGAATTCATCAGAGTAAGATCTACTAAAGACATAACAATTTCAGCAGTTACAGTAATCGCCGGCATCATTCTGGCAGTCGTTCCTGCATCGACTCCACTCAATATCGTCGGATACTGCGCCCTATTTACCGGACTCATACTTGTTTTATCAGTCAAGACAGGATACAAAGACAAAGAGACAGGCGTAAAATACTGCAAGACAGAACATTTCTTTGCTCAGAGCCTCAGACAGAGCATCTGTGACGCCATTTGTTCAAAGCCGGATTCCGTAGATCTGTCTGAAGAAGACAAGGGAAACGGCGTACGTCTTGACATCTATCACAGCAAAGCATCCGGAAAGGCATACATACAACTTTTCGAATATATACCTTATAAATATGAGCCATGTTCCAAACTATATGAGCATGACCTTGACAAAATCAATAAACTGATCGGATAACGATGGAATATATCATCCTTCTTATTGCATTAGTCGGAATCGTATTTGGAGCCGATTATCTGGTAGCAGGCGCTGTATCAATCGCAAAGAAATACAAGGTCAGTGACTTTGTTATCGGTGCTGCCATAGTCGGTGTCGGGACATCCATGCCTGAACTCGTGGTGAGTTTCATCGGAGCAATCAACGGCAATGCTGATGTCGCCATCGGAAATGTAGTAGGCTCCAATATATTCAACGTTCTCGGCATTCTGGGACTTACGGCTGTATTCTTCCCCATCGCTGTAAACAAAGACAACATGAAGTTTGAGATTCCCCTCTGCATCTTCGTGTCACTGCTGCTTACAGTGCTGGCATTCAATTTCTTTAACGGATCTGTTGCTACGATAGGAAGACTTGACGGACTCGTTCTTCTAGGTGTGTTCGCATTGTTCATGTGGTACTCGTTCTACAGAGACCGCAAACAATCATCGTCAATTCAGCAGGATGCGTCTGAAGAAGAATCTGTCAGTCCGTTGTGGCTTGCCATCGTAAAGGTCGTAGGCGGCCTTGCGGTGCTCATAACCAGTTGCGACTTCTTTGTGGACAACGCTGTCATCATCGCCAAGTCGTTCGGAGTCAACGATGCGTTCATCTCCTTGACTCTGATAGCATGCGGCACCTCACTTCCGGAACTTGCTGCATCCGTTGCCGCTGCAATAAAGAAGAACACTCAGATGGCTCTCGGCAACATTGTCGGCTCCAACATTTTCAATATCACGCTGATTTTGGGACTGAGTTCGCAGGTGATGCCACTGACATCATCCGGTATCACCTCCATTGACTATATTGTAATGATTGCTGCAGCAATTGTTCCACTCCTGCTCGGGTTCAGAGGAAGGATCAACCGTCTTGCCGGTGCGGTTATGTTCATTTCATTTATAGCATACAACTGGTATCTTCTCAGCACACAATTAGCATAACACACTGATATTCATGGGTATATTACAGATATTCACATTACTCGGAGCCCTCGGAATGTTCCTCTATGGAATGAACATGATGAGTTCCGGCCTCCAGAAGGCTGCCGGTACCCGACTCCGCAATTTTCTGTCTGCAATGACATCCAACCCTTTCAAAGGGGTCCTGACCGGACTGGGCATAACTGCTGTGTTCCAGTCATCTTCAGCAACCACTGTAATGGTGGTAAGTTTCGTCAACGCAGGTCTGCTGACCCTTGCGCAGGCAATAAGCGTAATCATGGGTGCCAACATCGGTACAACTGTCACCGCCTGGCTCGTATCATGGCTCGGATTCAAGGCTGACATTTCCATCCTTGCCGTACCGCTGATGGCTCTCGGATTCATATTCTCGATTTCAAAGAAAGACCAGAGAAGAAACATATCCGAACTTATCATCGGATTCTCCCTGCTTTTCCTCGGACTCTCATTGATGAAGAACTCCGTACCTGACCTGAGCGCCAATCCTGAAGTACTTTCTTTCATCCAGGGATGGCAGGGCCACGGATTCGGATCAGTACTTATCTTCCTCGTGTTCGGTACGGTACTGACACTGGTACTCCAGTCATCAAGTGCGACAATGGCCCTTACACTCATCATGCTGAACATGGGATGGATAAGGTTTGACATGGCATGTGCAATGGTTCTTGGAGAAAACATCGGTACCACCATTACTGCAAACATAGCGGCGGCAGTCGGAAATGCGTCTGCAAGACGTGCAGCACTTGCCCATACCGTATTTAACGTATTCGGCGTGATCTGGGCACTGGCACTCTATCCTGTCTTCCTGAAACTGATCGGTTTGATTACATCGGCAATCTTCGGTATACCTGACCCTGCAGGAGCAGACTTCACCATAGTCGTGGAAAAGGCTGCAGACGGCACAATGATCCAGACAGAAAGTCAGACTTCAGCCCTGTACGGCCTGTCAATGCTGCATACCTTGTTCAACACAATAAACACCCTACTCCTCATATGGTTCATACCATATATTGAAAAACTGGTATGCAAGGTCATCAAGGAGTCGAAGAACAAGGATGAAAACACATTCAGGCTCAAGTACATAGAGGCGGGACCTCTTGCCACTCCGGAACTTGCAACAGAGCAGGCCTTCAGCGAAATAATCCACTTCGCCCAGATATCGAAGAACGGCCTTGGCTATGCACGTGCCGCGATCAACGAGTCAGATGCTGACAAATTCGAAGAACTTCGTGAAAAACTTGTCAAATATGAAGAGATTTCCGACAGGATAGAATACGAGATCGCGACTTTCCTTAATGCCGTTTCATCTGAAGAGATAAGCGAAAAGACCTCCATCATGATCAAGGCTATGTACAAGATCATCGGCGAACTGGAATCGCTCGGAGACTCCGGTGAATCGATCAGCAGGATACTTTCACGCAGAAACATACACCATAAGACTTTCGACGGCGATACCATCAGGAAACTTAATGCAATGACCGACATCGTGGACAAGGCATATGACGTGATGATAGAGAACCTCCGTATGGCATTCAATGGGAATCTTGCGGAAATATCCAATGCATATGCGTGCGAAGACAGAATCAACAACATGAGAAACAACCTTCGCGACGAAGAGATAGAAAGCATAGAGAACGAGCGCAAGAACTATCAGACAAGTGTATATTATATGGATATAGTATCCGAATTCGAGAAGATGGGAGACTTCATGATCAATGTGTCCCAGACTCTCTATAAATACGTGATGCAGACATCCTGATCCGTATATGATGCTTCTTTTCCAAGGAGTCCGACACATTATCGGACTCCTTTTATTTTGCTCTTTTCGCTTTCATTTAACAATTTATTAACAAATCTTGGCTTGCGATTTTTTCACAAATCAGATATTTTTGCGAAAAATATTAACCAACCTAACTATACTTATGGGTATTCTACAGATTTTCACCCTGCTGGGAGCATTAGGAATGTTCCTTTATGGAATGAACATGATGAGTTCCGGTCTTCAGAAGGCGGCCGGAGACCGCCTAAGAGGCTTTCTCTCATCAATGACATCAAATCCATTAAAGAGAGTACTTACCGGTCTTGGCATCACTACTGTGATCCAGTCATCGTCTGCCACAACCGTAATGGTGGTTAGTTTCGTAAACGCAGGACTTCTGACCCTTGTTCAGGCCATCGGAGTCATCATGGGAGCAAATATCGGAACAACGGTCACAGCATGGATGGTGGCATGGCTCGGATTCAAGGCCGACATTTCGATTCTTGCAGTTCCGCTCATGCTCCTCGGTTTCATCTTTTCCATCTCCAAAAAGAACCAGCGCAGGAACATTTCCGAACTGATCATCGGATTCTCGCTCCTTTTCCTCGGACTTTCGTTCATGAAGGAGTCAGTTCCTGACCTGAAGCAGACTCCGGAAGTACTTGAATTTGTGAAGACATGGTCCGGATTCGGATTCTGGTCAGTACTTATCTTCCTCGGATTCGGTACAATACTTACTCTGGTACTCCAGTCCTCATCGGCAACAATGGCCATCACCCTCATCATGCTCAGCATGGGATGGATCCCTTTCCCGATGGCATGTGCAATGGTATTGGGAGAAAATATCGGAACCACAATCACTGCAAACATAGCGGCATCTGTAGGTAATCCTGCAGCAAAGCGTGCCGCCCTCTCTCACACTATCTTCAATCTGTTCGGAGTTATCTGGGCTCTGGTTCTTTTCAAACCGTTCCTTTCTCTCGTAGGAATGATAACAAGCGGATTGTTCGGAGTTCCGAATCCCGCATCTGACGGTTTCTCTGTTTCTGACCCGAACGGTCCTGACGGAACTGCAGCCCTTTATGGCCTATCAATGCTCCACACCCTTTTCAATGTGATCAATACCTGTATACTTATATGGTTCACCGGACTTATTGAAAAGACAGTATGCACTGTCATAAAGGAGCCGGCAAACAAGGAGGAAAACGCATTCCGTCTGAGATATATCGAAGCCGGTCCTATCGCGACCCCGGAACTTGCTACAGAACAGGCATTTAACGAAATCATCCATTTCGCACAGATATCAAAGAACGGCCTGGGTTATGCACGTGCTGCCATCAATGAGAATGATCCGGACAAGTTCGAGGAACTTCGCGGAAAACTCGTGAAATATGAAGAGATTTCAGACAGGATCGAATATGAGATCGCCACATTCCTCAATGCCGTATCTGCCGAAGAAATAAGCGAAAGGACATCCATCATGATCAAGGCTATGTATAAGATCATCGGTGAACTCGAATCACTGGGAGACTCAGGCGAATCCATAAGCCGCATCCTTTCACGCAAGAACATTCACCACAAGGCCTTCGATGCCGACACAATAAAGAAACTCAACGCCATGGTAGACCTTGTGGAGAACACCTACGATGTCATGATAACGAACCTCAAGGATGCATTCGACGGCAAACTCGGAGAAATATCCAACGCATACGATGCTGAAGACCGCATAAACAACCTCAGAAACAACCTCAGAGACGAGGAAATCGAAAGCATCGAGAGCGAGCGCAAGAACTACCAGACCAGCGTATACTACATGGATATAGTATCAGAACTTGAAAAGATGGGAGACTTCATGATCAATGTATCCCAGACTCTATACAAAACAAAGATACGCATTTCCTAATCTCACGATTTTTTGATACTTTTGCAGCCTCATACATTCATGAGGCTGTTTTTCATTCCATGATGGAATATAAGATCAAGTAAGAAGACAATGGCAAGAAAGAAACAGGAAATAATATTGGAGAATGTCGTCATCGAGTCGGTAGCGGCAGAAGGAAAGGCATTGGCACGCATAGACGGAACGGTTCTGTTCGTACAGTTCGCCGTACCCGGTGATATCGTGGATGTCAAAGTGACGAAAAAGAAGAAGAACTATATGGAAGGTTTCATCCTCCGTATGGTGAAGCCATCAGAACATCGTCTGGAGCCGTTCTGCAAGCATTTCGGTGTCTGCGGCGGATGCAAATGGCAGCCGCTTCCATATGAGATGCAGTTGCAGGCAAAGCAGCAGCAGGTCTACGACCAGCTGGTGCGTATCGGCCATCTTGACGTTCCTGAAATATCTCCTATCGTTCCTTCTGACGACACGACATACTACCGTAACAAACTGGAGTTCACATTCTCACAGCGTCGCTGGATCTTCGACCATGAGGATGCAGAAGCGCTGTCGGACCTTCAGAAATGCGGTCTTGGATTCCATGTAGGCCGTTTCTTTGACAAGGTGCTTGATATCGATCACTGCTACCTTCAGCCTGAACCATCCAATGAAATACGTCTTTTCATAAGTCAGTATGCAAAAGAGCATGGCCTGAGTTTCTTCAACATCCGTGAGCATGTCGGTTTCCTGCGCAACATGTTCATCCGTACGACCGAGGCCGGAAACGTGATGCTCATAATATGCTTCTATCATGAGGATTCCCTGGCACGTATCGCCCTTCTGGATGCCGTAGCAGAAAGATTCCCTCAGATCACATCCCTGTATTATGTGATAAACGGAAAGCCGAATGATTCCATCTCAGATCAGGAATGCATCCTATATAAGGGAGAAGACGCCATCTACGAATATATGGAAGGCCTGAAATTCAAGATCGGTCCTAAGTCATTCTATCAGACCAACACGAAGCAGGCATACAAACTGTATAGCGTTGCACGCGAATATGCAGCCCTTACCGGATCGGAAGTGGTATACGACCTTTATACCGGTACAGGTACCATCGCACAGTTCGTATCGCGTCAGGCATCGAAAGTGATAGGCATCGAGTATGTGCCGGAAGCCATAGAAGATGCAAAGATCAATGCATCAAACAACGGAATTACAAACTGCGATTTCTATGCAGGAGACATGAAGGACATTCTTACCGATGATTTCGTTGCAGAGCATGGTCGTCCGGATGTCATCATCCTGGACCCTCCTAGAGCAGGTATCCACCCTGACGTAGCGCAGGTGATCCTGAATGCCGCTCCTGACAGAATGGTGTATGTAAGTTGCAATCCTGCCTCACAGGCAAGGGATCTGGAAATCCTGTGCAAGGACTATGTCATCACAGCCGTTAGGCCTGTAGACATGTTCCCTCATACACATCATGTGGAAAATGTCGTGGCACTGAGAAGACGTTAATCATCTCGCGTCATACACGAAAGCCTGTGGCTCTCGAAGCAGGAAATTAAGGGAAATGCTTCGTTCGTCCACAGGCTTTCGTATATGAAGTGCTGTGCTATTTTCTGTCACAGTACAGACGGCCCTGTTCGGCTGAGAGGACAGTAAGTTCATCACCCTTTGATGCGAAGCCACCGAATTTCAAGGTGGCTTCGTATATTCTGCCATCCTGACTCTTGACCTTTCCGCCTGGGCGCATGTCAGTGAAGACGACAACTGTCTCACCTACAAGAGTTTCAAGTCCTGATACCACACCGGTGAATCCATCTTCCGCCTTCAATTCCTGACGAAGGGCGACATGGTCGAAAGTGCGTGTAGGATATAGTTTCTTCACAATCCATACAGAACCGAATATCGCCGCAGTGGCCGACAGTATGACTATGCCGAGAGGCTGAAGTATAGGCTGAAGGTTGAGTGTTCCGTCCCAATGAAAGAGTTCGGCATTGTCCACCATTGCAAACACAAGTGACAGCACGATTGCCACTATTCCGGAAATACCGCATACTCCAAAACCAGGAATTACAAAGAGTTCCATTGCCAGCAGTATCAGACCGACGACAAAGAGAAGAATTTCCCAATAAGTGGCAAGATGTCCAAGATATGCAGGTGCAAAATACAGAAGAGCACCGACAACGGCTGTCAGCAGAGGTAGGCCGATGCCCGGAGTACGAATCTCCACAAAGATTCCACCGATGATCATCATCATGAAGATGGACTGAAGAAGAGGATTCAAGAGGAACTGGATCAGTTTGTCAAGCCATGTAAGGTCTTCATCCATACTCTTGATTATGAATTCATTATCTCCAGCCACCGCTTTTGCAACTTCAAGTTCGGATTCATATATTCCCTCGCAATATCCTACTTCAATTGCCTCAGATGGAGTCAGACTCAGAACGTTTGCTGTATCTACCATGGACTCTGCAATATGAGGATCCCTCCCGTTGGCCTGTGCCGTAGAACGCATCATACCCCTCATGAAGGACTGATACTTGTCAGGCATCTCATTACCGCTCTGGTCCACGACTGTTGCAGCACCGATCGAACTTCCCGTCTTCATATATATGGAGTCACAGGCAATGCTTATAAGAGCACCGGCAGAAGCAGCCTGCATGTTTACATAGGCCACTACAGGCTTTTCATGTCTTAGAATTGCAGCCCTGATGCTGTCCGCAGCGTCTACCGCTCCGCCATATGTGTTGAGATCGAGCATAACAATGTCCGCCTGAGCCTTGACAGACTTTTCCAAGCCCAAGACAACAAGCCTCTGAGCAGCCTTGTCAATGTCCTGATTCAGTCTTATCCTATATATGACCGTAAGGGAATCACTGCAGAATGCCAGAACAGGCAAAATACAGAAGATAATTAGTGCTATAAGTCTTTTCATATGTTACTTTTGAAATCTGTATTCCACAAATATACTGAATTTCGCTGGAATTTTATAACTTTGTAAGTTCTTTAAGAGAAAAAAACAGGACGAATAAATACCAGACACATGGAATTACTTGTACAGATCATCATACTTCTTATCGGTCTTTCGCTCATCCTCTTCGGAGCAAATTATCTTGTAGACGGAGCGTCCAGCATTGCAAAGAAGTTCGGACTCAGTGAGTTCGTGATCGGACTTACGATTGTCGGAATCGGAACGTCAGCACCGGAAATGGTGGTAAGTTTCCTATCTTCATTACAAGGTAAATCAGATATGGCCATTGGAAACATCGTAGGCTCCAACATTTTCAACACGATGCTGATTCTAGGAGTTACCGCCATGATATCACCTCTGGTCATCACCCGAAACAACCTGAGAAGAGACATACCCCTGAATATTGCAGTAACGCTGCTCCTGATTCTTCTTGGAATGAACTGCACACTCTTCGGAATCGGAAAGGCCGATCAGTTGAGCCGTATTGACGGACTCATCATGCTGGCGATATTCGCATGGTATCTTTGGAAATCGTTCACCAAGGATGAAAACAAAAACGAAGACGTAGAAGACATCGGAGAAGGAATAAAGGTGCACAGCGGACTTCTTTCGACAGTAATGGTGATAGGAGGCCTTGCAGGATTGATAATTGGCGGACGACTGTTCGTAAATGCAGCGACTGAAATCGCGCTTTTCTTCAAGGTCTCGGACAAGTTCATCGCCATCACAGTAATGGCTGCCGGTACATCCATGCCCGAACTTGCAACATGCATAGTAGCAGCACTGAAAGGACGTGGACAACTTGCTCTCGGCAACATTCTCGGCTCCAACATTTCAAACATCCTTCTCATCCTCGGCGGTGCCGCCCTCATCAACCCTCTTTCATTCGGAGGAATGACAATTGTCGACCTTGGCACGGTGCTGGTCTGCTCGATCTTCATATTTCTCAGTTCATACTTATTCAGAAAAAATAAACTTGACAGGACCGAAGGTATCATACTGCTGCTGATGGAGGCAGGGTATATGTGGTATCTTATCGTTAACCTGTAATTTAGTGCACCTTGACCGGAGATAATCGGTTAACAAAAATGTTATACATCAAAACATATTTGTTTTATTAATTTGTATTCAACGATATAAAAGATACTTAAAACTAATATTCAAAAAAGTATTATCATGAGCATGAAACCGACAAAATACAGACTTGTATGCTGTGCTTCAGGCCATAGTTTCGAAGATACCGGATGGATTCTGGCAGACAATACATATGAAAAGCCAAGTCTGGTGAGAGCCGACTATGAACTGAAGAAATTCAATCCTCGTCCAGAACTTGAAGGAATGTACAGATATGCAGACTGGCTTCCTGTCAGACGGACTCTTGAAGGTTCATGCGCTCCTGTGACTTACAGATCAGAGGCACTTGCATCACATCTCGGACTTAGCAACCTTTATATAACGTTTTCAGGCTACTACCCTGAGATAGGGGCAAAGATGGAAACATGTTCCTTCAAGGAAACCGAGGCATATTCAGTGTGCGGAAGGCTTCCAGAAGACAATGACAGGATATTGGTTGTGGCATCTGCCGGAAATACGGCACGAGCCTTTGCCAAAGTATGCTCAGACAATAATATTCCATTACTAATTTCCATTCCGGAAGACAATGTCAATGCATTGTGGTTCACAAAGCCTCTTAACGACTGCGTGAGAATCATTGCTTCACCGAAAGGTTCTGACTACTTCGATGCCATAGCGCTTGCTGACAAAGTATGCATGAGCAAACGTTACTTGGCCGAAGGAGGAGCAAAGAATGTAGCGCGTCGTGATGGAATGGGTACAACCCTTCTTTCCGCTGTAGAGACCATCGGTCGTATACCTGATGCATACTTTCAGGCGATCGGAAGCGGCACAGGTACAATAGCAGTCTGGGAAAATAATCTGAGACTTATCGATGACGGTCGTTTCGGTTCCCATAAGATGCGTCTCTACCCATCTCAGAATGAACCTTTTACCATAATGTATGATTCATGGAAGAAACATGACCGCAATCTTGTACCTATGACTCCGGAAGAAGCAAGAAAGGCAGCATCTGAGATTGATGCCAAGGTCCTGTCGAACAGAAAGCCGCCATATTCGATCTCGGGTGGCCTCTACGACGCCATGGAAGATGCAGGAGGTGATATCTTCAAGGTAAACAACCAGGATCTGCATAAATGGCAGGAAAAGTTCCTTGAACTGGAAGGCATTGACATACATGATGCTGCAGCAGTTGCCGTTGCATCTCTTGTACAGGCTGTTGCACAAGGTGTTGTGAGCAAGGATGATGTCATCATGCTCAACATAACCGGCGGTGGTGAAAGACTGGCAAAGTCAGAACATGAAGTAATATATGCAAAGCCACATCTTGTCCTTGATCCGGATCTTCCTTCAGAAACCATAATCAGTGCTGTTGATAAACTATTCTAAATCACTATATATGAATCTAATATCATATTTATCAATAAGTGTTTCACCACCGGACACACTCTCACAGGTACAGGCCGGGATTGCAGAATTTGCAGAAAAGATAACCAATACGCCTGCAGAGGTGCTTATCGAAGATATGGTTGGCAAGGCCATCGGATTCGGCCTTAAGGTGCTTGCCGCCATAATAATCTATTTACTTGGAGCCTGGATCATCAGAAAGATCAAGGCGATGTTGAGCAGTGTCTTTCAGAAAAGGAATACAGATGCAAGCATCGCATCATTCGTACAAAGCATCACAAGCATTTCTCTGACTATCCTGCTTGTAATCATAACTGTCGGAGCACTAGGCGTTGACACTTCATCACTTGCAGCGTTGCTCACAGGTGGAGGACTTGCCATAGGTATGGCTCTTAACGGCACTGTACAGAATTTTGCCGGCGGCATAATGATTCTCGTTTTCCGTCCATTCCAATCCGGTGACTACATCCAGTTCGATCAGTGGGAAGGAACTGTCACAGAAGTCAACATTGTAAGCACCAAACTGACGACTGTAGACAACAGAGCCATCATCATTCCAAATGGAATACTAGCCAACGGAACAATCAACAACTTCTCACACAACAAGATACGCCGTGCAGACTGGAACATTGACCTGGAATACGGAACTTCTGCGGAAAAGGCAAAGGAAGTGCTTATGGACCTGTTGAAAAGCGAGCATCGCATCCTTACAGTGGCTGATGGTGCCCCGGCAGACCCGTTTGTAGGACTCAATCTTCTGGGTAACAGCAGCATACAGTTCACAATGAGAGCATGGGTATCAAAGGAAGACTACTGGCCGGTAAAATTCCTGATGAACGAAAAGATATATGCGGAACTTCCGGAAAAGGGTCTGCATTTTCCATATCAGAAACTTGACGTCACTATCATCAAGGATTCTTCCGCTTCTTAGAAAACAAAATGAAAACCGACCTATGAAGGGTCGGTTTTCATTTTTATAACAGAATGCTTCCTGTAGATTTTTCCTTTAGAAGCAGTTCCTTTGTCACAACCGGATTCGCATAAATGTCAATGAATATGCGCCTGAGATCTTCTCTGTTTATTTCCGGTTCGACAGTATCCAACTGATGCTGCATGTATGTCACAAACTGTTCCACATCAGCAGGTTCATAATGCTGCGAATACTTATATGACTGATTTGCAAGGTCATATGCAATATAATTGTTCTTCCACAACTTATATCCTTCTATCACACGCACATCTACAGCATGCCTGATAAGTTGGTATCTGTCATTCTTGTCGCATTTTGCCGCTTCAGCGATCTCCTCTGACGTAAGAGGCTTGCCGATATTGAGGTGCACATTGCCCTTCGGCTGCTTGATGCCTACAATGATACTGTTGAGATCTTCACCTTCAGCCTTGACATACTTGTGCTTACGGGATATCACAAGTTCACGCGCCTTGAGGATGTCGCATGGCTCATACTCATATGAAATACTCATAGGGATGATATTGAGTTCCTCAAAACTCTTCTGGAAATCCCCGGAACCACTCATGTCAAGCATCTTGAGAAGACCCTGTTCAGTCACATCATAGCCGTTCTTGGTCCTTCCCTGACGCTGGGCAAGCCATATCGAACTGCGCTGTTCAGTGATGTTCAGACGTATATACCTTGAAAGCATCTGCGAAGACAGATACAGTTCGCGGGCACTTATACCACGCACCACCTTGATCATTCTGTTGGAACGGAGAAGGTATTCTATAGTAGGGCTGGATACAAGATTGTCACCGACAGCTATTTCCGTCAAAGGAATTCCGTTCCTATAAAGAACCAATTGTGTTATGGCAGGATCGAAAATGATATCCCTGTGATTCGACAACGCAAGAAACTTCTTTTCCGGATCTATATTTGAAATGCCATCATATGAGAAATTACGTACAGTGCGTTCCAATACCCATTCCACGAACTTAGACATCACAAGTATCTGGAATTCGTCAATGGATCTTATACTTTTCAGAAGTCCTCTCAGGAAATCCGGAGACTGTTCCGGGAAGAAAGTACGGGAAAATTCAGCCAACAGAGGATGTTCAGCCAGTTTCCCTAATGCCGCCACCGCTTCTTCATCATTATATGGGCTGATGCTCTCGAATTCTGATAAATCTACCATAGGTCATTTATTTAGTACATAAGGCAAATGTAGCAAAAATTTAATAAAATTTAAAGATACATGAGTCAAAAAGGCAATCTTTCCGTCATATCCTGAAAAGCACCGAACTGTCACCATAACTGAGGAAACGGAATCCATCACCAAGAGCATGATTGTATATCTTCTTCCAATCACCGTCCACAAAAGCAGAAATCAGCAGCAGTAGCGTACTCTGGGGCTGATGAAAATTGGTCACAAGCACATCCACCACCTTGAATCTGTATCCAGGGACAATTATGATTCTCGTACCGGCCTGAATCTGGCTCAAACCATTATCCTTCATATACTTGACTATGGCGTTCAGCGTATCTTCAAGAGTATAGGCATACTCCCGCACATATGGATCCCACTGCTGGACATCCTCCGGGAATCCTGTCTCCAGACACTTCACACCCATATAATAAAGGGATTCGAGAGTTCTTACCGATGTCGTCCCGACAGCAACAACCTTTCCACGACGCGCTATAAGCGTCTGCAAGAACTCAAGAGTCACCACGAACGGCTCACGGTGCATCGTATGTTCGGACACAAGGGAACTTTTGACAGGAAGGAAAGTGCCCGCCCCGACATGAAGACATACAGTCTGGATGTCTATATTCCGTTTCCTTATGTCATCAAGCACACGTCGGGTGAAATGCAGACCCGCTGTCGGAGCGGCTACTGAACCTCTGAATCTGGCATACAATGTCTGATATCGCTCAAGGTCAACATCTTCCGTATCCCTGTTGAGATATGGTGGAATAGGCACAGATCCGCAGACCTCAAGGACTCTGGAAAAAGGAGCACCGTCATCCCACGAGAATTCCACAATCGAAGTTTCGCCGTCTCTTTCAACAAGATCTGCACGAAGATTCATCATTGAAATGACAGCATCACCATCAGGATTATACAGGGAAAGAGTGTCATTTTTCCATCTCTTCACATTTCCGACGATACATTTCCACCTGCATCTGTCTGTGACTGCAAACATTGTTACATATTCTTCTGGAACAACAGGTTCAAGACAGAATATTTCGATATGGGCACCTGTAGGTCTTTGGAAATGGAGGCGTGCAGGAACGACCTTTGTGTCGTTGAATACCATCAGTGCGCCTTCTGGAAGAAGCGATGGAAGATCTGTAAAAGCCTTTGTCTCAGGTTTACCATCTGCATAATAGAGCAACTTCGAAGAATCGCGGTTATCAAGAGGATACTTCGCTATACGCTCATCGGGCAGGTCATAGTTATATTCTTCTATTCTGATTTCTGGAATCATATATTTCAGCAACAATTAATTTTATACAAAAATACGTATTTTTCAGAGATTAATGTACTGTATTGTTGTAAACAAGCAATGTTACATCTGTAATTTACATGAATTAGCATTTGTGTCCACATTTGTAAATTTAACCCATATATATTTTGACCCCTCGTGCTGATTCGTATCGTATGACAAGTGTGAAATAAGTTTTTGTTATGATTAATTTTATTTGATTATATTTATCTCAAAATCAGACAATTATATAGTTTTACTTAAATATTTCATTTAGTAAAATCTTGTGTAATTCTATTCTAAGACAGGAATTTGTGTCCCAAAATATATAATTCAAGTAGTATTATTTTATTTAAAGTGCTATGACTCAGATATATATATAATGTCATCTAAATAGATGCTAAGTGTGTTTTCCCTTATAAAACATGCTGTGTTTACAAAATTGACCGAATAATTCCTTTCCTTTTCTCAAAATATTTCATTACATTTGTAACGAAATAAATAACAACCATGAACACTCGCCTGAAACAGTTTTTAGCCGCAGAAAACATCACTCAAGCGCAATTTGCCGATTCGATCAACGTTGTCCGTGCAAGCGTCTCACATGTGCTGTCCGGAAGGAACAACCCAAGTTACGATTTCATCAAAGCAGTGATGCTCCGATATCCCCGACTGAATACAGAGTGGCTCTTCTTTGGCAAAGGCAAGATGTACAAGGACTCACCTGCCGAACCAGTACACGGGACAGAAGAGACCGAAGGCCTTCTTTTCTCCGATAATATTCCGATTAACGAGGAGCAGGAATCGGAAATTCATGTGGAGATGCAGTCCCCTGTCGCAAATATGCTTTCCCTGAATGATATCACTTCTTCAGAACCCCCAACCCAAACGACTGTAAATCAGAGAAAAGTAAGCAAAATAATCATCCTGTTTGATGACGGGACATTTCAGGAAATACAAGAAATGGGCAATCAGACTAAATAAAAGTACTGCGCAAGCGGTACTTTTTTGTATATTTGTATGATTTAACAATACCGAACCATGTATAAGCATATACTTAAACCGATTCTCTTCTGTTTCAATCCGGAAAGAGCACATAACATCCTGTTTTCACTATTATCATTCCTCAGGCATGTTCCTTTCGCCCGCTCTATCATCAGGGCAATATACAAGAAGGACGTACCTACGCAGGCCAAGGAAGTTTTCGGTATCAGGTTCCCTAACCCTGTAGGCCTTGCAGGAGGGCTTGACAAGAACGGTGAATTCTACAATGACATGGCAAACTTCGGATTCGGGTTCGTGGAGATCGGTTCTCTCACTCCCAAGCCACAGGATGGCAATCCAAAACCGAGATGCTGGAGAGTACCTGGCGACAAGGCCATCATCAACAGGTTCGGTATCAACAACAAAGGAGTAAAGAATGCAGTAG
>JAFVHZ010000248.1 GCA_017474265.1 Bacteroidales bacterium
ATTTCATGTACGTTGTTGACAATCCTTCGAATCTCCCTATAAGAGTCAGAGGCATAAGGCTGAACAGCGTGGAACACAAGCCGACTGATGACAGGCTCAGGAATGTCACCGGATGGGATTGCTCCGGCATGAAGGCCACCGGCATCCTGGTCATATCCAAAATGCCGGAGACAATATGTTCATTAGGCCAGGATGGTACGATGCATATGGAACATGGTGAAGAAGTCTGGTTTGCAGCATCCGAAGATGAAATTTCCCAGGCGGACATGCCTGCAGGGCAGAGTTACATGTTTCTGGTAATGGAGGCTAAACTTGCCTGTCCGCATCAATGGTCGCCGGATATCACAGGACAGATAGAGACATCGGGACATGATAACAGATACGGGAAGTGGTGCGGCATGTATTTCTATGCAGGAGATTCGCTTCAGGACAGAAGCATCATGACATCTGCAAGCCAGACAGACTTCACCGCATACGCCAATATTCTGGACAGAAAATCCATAGAAACATTCAATGGGATGGTGGAAATGGATTTGACGATGAATGACAGCAACGAAGTCATCGCCACAGCGTCTGAGCCCACCTATGCGGATGTCGACATCTCCGGAACACTATACGGACACATCAGGTGCATCACGATAGAAGACCCTTTTGACATCATATGGGGCCATTATTTCAAGGACGAGTTCCCTTTCGAGCACAAGAACAGACACCTTATTTCAACTGAACCAAAGGTCATTGACGGTTCATGCCTGGCCGAAGCCCTTGTCAGGATGCGCAACGAGAAATACTACTCGGCACTGGACCTGAGCAGAGTCAGCCAGTTCAGGGATCCTCCTTATCCTGACAAATACGGAACCATCAGGGAGTATCTCAAGCCGTATGACCTTGACATGTCTCTGAAACTGTCATCTGCAGACGGGGCACCTGTCGCAGTCGGTTGGAACGGGGTTTTCAACTATGAGCACACCATATCTGACCCCGTGTCATGGCCAAAAGGATTGTTCGGACACATAACAATAGTTCCGTCCACCTATTCCGGCTATGACAAGAAGGTGGACGAAGACGGATGTCCTCCAGGGAGAACATTTATTGCAGAAAGGGTAACTCTTGACCCTGAAGTGGAATTCGGCTCCAGACCGGAACTTTTCCTCCTGTCCTCTACTCCGCTGCCTTGAGACGCTCGGCGTTCTCGGCGATCTGGAGTTGGTCGATCACATCCTGGATGGCTCCGTCCATGAACACAGGGAGGTTGTACATCGTGTAGTTGATACGATGGTCTGTGACGCGTGACTGAGGATAGTTGTATGTACGGATCTTGGCAGAACGGTCTCCACCGGCCACCATGGTCTTTCTCTTTGCGGAAATCTCAGCAAGATACTTCTCATACTCCATGTTGTACAGACGTGTACGGAGTTCCTGAAGAGCCTTGTCGAAGTTCTTGAGCTGGGACTTCTCATCCTGGCACTGCACCACCAGACCGGTAGGGATATGCGTAAGACGGATAGCAGAATATGTGGTGTTCACCGACTGTCCGCCAGGACCTGAAGAACAGAATGTATCCTTGCGGATATCGTTCATGTTCAGTTCCACATCGAACTCATCAGCCTCAGGAAGGACCGCTACTGAAGCCGCTGAAGTATGCACACGACCCTGGGTCTCGGTCTGAGGGACACGCTGCACGCGATGCACTCCCGACTCGTACTTGAGGACACCGTACACTCCGTCACCTGACACCTTGCATACGATTTCCTTGAATCCGCCCGCTGCACCTTCAGCCTGATTGGTTATCTCCATCCTCCAGCCGCGGGTCTCGATGTATTTCGAATACATACGGAAAAGGTCTCCTGCGAAGATCGCAGCCTCATCACCGCCTGAACCGCCACGGATTTCAAGAATCGCGTTCTTGCTGTCCTGAGGGTCCGCAGGAATGAGCAGGATCTTGATCTTCTCTTCCCACTCCGGAAGGGTCGGTTCTATTTCCGCAATCTCTTCCTTTGCCATTTCCCTGAGATCCTCATCCTTCTCGGTCGCAAGAATCTCCTTGGCCATCTCATAGTTTTCGAGAATCCTCTTGAACTCCATTCCAGCCTCGATGATAGGAGTCAGTTCCTTGTACTCCTTGTTGAGTTGGACAAACTTCTTCATATCTGAAATCACTTCAGGATCAGCCAACTGTCCCTGAAGGGCCTCATATTTCTCCTGAAGGCCCAAAACCTTCTCCAACAATGTGTTATCTGCCATATATCTTATAAATTTTCGTTTTCTCTGTTATCAGATCCTCACGTCGGGACTCAGTCCCTCCTCAGGATGACAGGATGTCATCGTATTTTTCGGATCCAGCACCTGCGCCGGAGCCACAGTTCATGTTCATATCGGGCCCAGACATTTACTGCGTTATTTGTCTCTATCTGAGGATTCGCCAGCGCCCATCTCGCACCGCATTCCTTGTACTGCTGTGCCATCATGCCATGGAATACAGCAGATATACCTGTATTCTGCCATTTCGGCGCCGCACCTTCCAGCATCAGGTCCAGTAACGTAAAGTCCTTCATCGCCCTCAGCACATGTATCCATCCGAACGGGAAAAGACTTCCCTTAGCCTTCTGCATGGCCCGTGACAAGGACGGAATCGAAACTCCGAATGCAGCGACCTCGTCATCCTCATCCATGATCACACAGCATAGTCTGCTGTCCAACTGCCCCATGATCTGATCTATTTCTTCTTCTATCTCCTCATCCGTGAACGGGATGAAGTTATACACAGTCCCGTCATAGCACTCGTTATATGTCCTGAAGAACTTCCGCACCATGTCGCGGTCCTTCTTCAATGAATCGAAATCTGCGACACGGAGTTTATATCTATCCATCAGCCTTGCCGCTATAGCCTTCATCCTGTCGTCCACCCCCTGATCTGCAGGCATCATGTACTGGATCCAGTCGCACTCCTTCTCAAACCCGAGTTCCTCCATGATGTCCACATAATACGGGTAGTTGTACAGGCATGAGAACGGAGCCAACTTATCAAAACCTTCCACAAGCATTCCCTGACGCCCCAAGGTATTGTAATAGAGCGGGCCGTGGAGCTCATCCATCCCCTCAGATGCAGCCCACTTTTCCGCCGCATCAAAAAGGACTCGTGCCCCCTCCACGTCTTCTATCAGGTCGAACCAGCCGAACCTGACCCTGCGTGTACCGTATTTCTCGTTGTAACGCGGATTGATGATTGCACATATCCTTCCCACAGTCCTGCCCGCCTCATCTAGAGCGAGCCACATCTTCCGTCTGCAATACTTCAAGGACGCACTATGCATCAGGTCATGCTCCTGCCCTTTGCGCAAAGGAGGGACATAACAGTCACATCCCTTGTACAATCTCTCAGGGAATCTGATGAACTCCTTGAGATCCTTTCCTGTAACGACTTCCTTTACGCAGTACAACATCCTGCAAAGATAATAAAAAATACTATTTCTTCATCAGGTACTGCACGGCAGCCTGGGCGCATACACATCCGAACACAGCAGGGATATATGAAATCGTGCCGACCTGTGACTTCTTATTGCGGTCCTCGCATGGCACTATCGATTCCTTGTCAGGCAACTCTTCAGAGAAAACGACCTGAAATCCCTTCCTTATACCCATATGTCTCAGGCGTTTACGTACAATATAAGCCAAAGGACAATTGAACGACTTGGAGACATCCGTCAGTCTCACCTTCGTAGCATCGAACTTCGCCCCGGCTCCCATGGATGAGACCAGAGGGATATTGTTGTCCACACAGTATTTGATAAGGTGCAGTTTGGGAGCAAGAGTGTCAATCGCATCGACCAGGAAATCTATCTTATATTCCCCTAGCACTTCAGCAGCCTTCTCGGCCTCCAGATACTGGGGAATGATGACCAGATCAAGTTCCGGATTTATATCTTTCAGACGCGCTGCGAGAACCTCGCACTTGAGCTTGCCCACAGTAGAATCCAGAGCAAGCAACTGACGGTTCTTGTTGGTGACGGACACATCGTCACTGTCGAGAATGATCAGATGCCCTATGCCTGCACGCACGATCATCTCTGCCGCATAGCCGCCGACACCTCCGACGCCTATCACCGCGACCGTCGACGAACGGAAACGGTCGAGGGTTTCCTCCCCGACCAGCATCGCCGTCCTTTCCTGCCAATCGTATATCATCTCTTTTATATTTCATCATTATTCACGAGAAGTGACCTTGGCGCCATGAGAAAAGTCACCTGGAACCATTCCTTTAGAGCATGCCCATGAATTTATCATGAGCTGCATCGGTATGACAGACAGCATGGCAAATGTATCTTCTTGTCCACAAGGAACATTGATGACCAGCAGACCGTCACTATCTTTCTTACACGCTGTATCTGTAATCAATATGACTTTTGCACCGAACCTGATGAGATCATCTGCAAGTCCGATCATAATATCATGCGTCACAGATGCAGAGTGACTGAACACGATGGCAGTGAAACCGTCATGAACCATTTCCAAAGGTCCGTGGCGAAACTCTCCTCCAAGCAGAGCCGATGCGGGAACATGCGCCGCTTCCATAAACATCAGACGGCTCTGACATACTGCCGCGAAAACGGATCCTCGTCCTATCAGCTGCACATAACCTGAGTCTCCGAGAACACTCAGAGCGTCAGACATCCATGCGTCAGCAGAATCCAGCACGACCGCAATATCGTCGGCTGTCTTATACCAGAGAGATGATTCTGACTGCCGCCCGACAATTGCATGAACAAGCATCAGCACGCACTGCCAGCATGTAATGAAAGTCTTTGTGGAAGTCATTTCCTCAATGCCAGCCTTGCACAGCAGAACATGCTCAGCCCTACATGCAAGCGTGCTTTCAGGATTATTGGTAATGGCAATGACTTTCACATCCTGACAAACAGAATCCAGAAGTTTCACCACCTCATAACTCTCTCCCGACTGAGAAATACATACCAGAACAGAATCCTGTCCGAGCATAGGCATCCTATAGTGGAGCAATTCACCCGAGTTGACAGCACACGCATCGATGCCGAACGAGTTCAAAAGACATGCTGCAGATTCTGATATGAAATACGAAGATCCCATGCCGGTAAACACAAACCTGCTGTATCTTCCCGTCTTCCATAACTCTCCGAGCCGGCAGAGGACGCTCATGCCATCATCTCCATAATGATATGCAGCAGTATCTCTGACAGCCTGGGGCTGCTGATATATCTCTTCAAGAAAAGGATTCATCTGCTTCATAATTCAGACATCGATCATAGTCCTTTTGCCTTACCTTCGTCCCAGATCGCATCCATTTCGGCAAGCGTCATGTCCGTGAGTTTGCGTCCCTGACGGATGGTTTGTTCTTCAAGATATGTAAAACGGCGACGGAACTTCGCACATGTACGCTCCAGAGCAGTATCAGGATTAAGGCCGTAAAGTCTTGCAGCATTGACGGTTGCAAAGAGGAAATCGCCAAGTTCATCCTCCGCCCTGTCATAAGCGGCAGCCTTGTCAGCATCCGTCTGCGCCGCAGCGATGGCATCAAGTTCCGCCTGATACTCACCCATCTCTTCCTTCACCTTCTCCCACACATCCTCCTTCTTCTCCCAGTCGAATCCCACACCACGAGCCTTATCCTGCATACGGTATGCCTTCAGAAGCGGCGGCAGTCCGTCAGGGACACCCGAAAGAACCCTCTTGTTGCCGTCCTTCTCGGTGGTCTTCAGCATCTCCCACTGCCTGATCACATCCTCTGCATCACCAACCTGAGCGCTCGAGAACACATGAGGATGACGGTATATCAGTTTATCGCAAAGAAAATTTATAACATCCACGATGTCATAATGCTGTTTTTCCTCCCCAATCTTCGCATAGAACAGAACATGCAGAAGCACATCTCCCAGTTCCTTGGAAAGTTCACGTTCCTCTCCCTTGAGGATCGCATCGCTAAGTTCATATACTTCTTCAATGGTCTGCGGACGCAGAGACTCGTTGGTCTGCTTCCTGTCCCAAGGGCATTTCTCCCTCAATTCGTCAAGCACATCCAGTATCCTGCCGAATGCCTCAAGTTTCTCCTCTCGTGTATGCATATCTATTCTCATTTAATCCATTAAAACTCCTTTATATAGAAACTTCCGTCTCATATCCAGTTCCTGATCAGGGCTCAAAGAAATAGCATAATCCTCCTGCCTTACACCATTTTCTGAACTAAAGTAAAGCGAAAGACAACTACCAAACCTATTATATGACACTCTCAAAATATCCGACAGTCTTATTTCCCTCACCCAGTCAGAGTCAAAATACATCCTTACTTCAAGAGAATCTTCCTTTATAACTACATATTTGATTTTCAACGCATTTATGCATAAAGGTAAAAAGACGCACAACGGTAATATGGAAATAATCCCATCAACGGCTGCTAACGATACAATCGAGATAGCAAGGACAAACAATGCATAGAAACAATAAATTATCTTAATCCACTTATTATAATAATTTACTTCCATATAAAACACCATTAGTTTTACAAAGGTAAAAATCGGTTTGAATTATAACAACAGATAAACACATGAAAAGTTTGTGTTGTTGTACAACTTCATTTATATTTGCATTCATCGACTTATGTCTAAGATGCTTCACTTCGTTCTGCATGACAGTGAAAGGGAAGCACTGATTTTTCAATAAATTTCAAACACCTTCTTAGTCAATTCAACGTCATTCCATGAAAAACAATCCGAACCGCTCACTAGGTGAAAAACTATTTGACTTACTATATGGATCTGCCCAGGAATCAAGCGGTACTGAAATAGATAAGGATAAATTTAAGTCACAGTTGAAAGACAATATAAGTGGGCTGCTTTTGGGGATATATGCCAGCCTGTTTATAATATTCCTATTACTGACCGACACGATAGAAGTAAGCGGCAATGAGGATGATATGATGTTATTGATGACGGGGGCATTCTTTGTACTGTATTCTATAAATCGCATTCCAAACATATTGGCCGGACTCAAGAACAGCACGCTTCCCGCACAAGAACCTGAACGTAAAAAGCATAAACGTGAAATATACGAAACGATAGGTTGCCTTATAATAGGCGTCATCATTATAGGCACATTTACATATACATCCAAAATACAGTACCATCCGCATCTATTGTTTGACTACAACATTGAATATGAAGATCTCGGCATAAAAATAACTGTTCCTGCAGGATGGACTAAACCTGAATGGGAATACAAGTCTGAGAAGGGGGCTAAAACACCTGAATATCGATTCTCATCATTTACAAAGAACAAGAGGCTGTGGATGTATGTCTATGGAAGAAGAGTACGTGCAGAATATTCAATTGAAGATTTCATGCCTGGTTTCATCAAATATTCGAGTGAATATCTTGATGAGATGGTTATGACCGAACCAAAGACCATAATGATTGACGGCAAGACGATTCTGAAAGCAACAGGACGGAGAAAAGAATTCCCGGGCATGATATATTTATATTATCAGGCCCTGCATTGCGGCTCAATTATAGATTACACATATTGTTTCAAGGACAATCTGTCTTTGGAGGATGAATCAGCAAAAGCGGAGGAAATATTCCGATGCATTGATTTTACTGATATAGAGATTGTCCATGACGACACAATGATCAAAACAGAAACTCTTTCGCAGGACGACTGTGTGACTGATGACAAATCTATTGACATACAGTCTGCCAACATTAAGATTCACCTGCCGTGCTCAGTTGAAGAAGTCATATGGGAGCAGAAAAGCAGAAGTTACTATATATTCAATGCGCCATATCACGGATACAGAATCAACTTCAACCTGCAAGTGGTATATACATCAGGTTCTGCAGACCTCAATGAATTCTCAGATGATTTCATCGAAGACATGACTAGTCACATGGATGCAGGATTCCTCCACAAACCAGGAATAACGACATTAGATGACCGGCGAATTCTTCGTGCCATCGGATATAGAAATGATTCTCCCGGCTGCTGCCATGCCAGATATGAATTAATACATGAAGGTGCACGCCTTATCGTGACGTCTACACTTCCTGATGACCAGAGAGAAATAGAAGAACTCGAAAAAATTCTCTCCGACATCGTCCTCTACTGATTCCGTACACCCGATAACATCAGTACAAAGACAAACAGAATAGTGTTTAATTAAAAAATAACTATCTTTGGGGACTCAATCACATAATTATGCGTAAAGAGATACATTTCGTCTCGGCAGAAGAAGCCGTAAAGGTCGTAAAATCAGGCGACCACATACATTTCAGCAGCGTTGCAAGTGCGCCACGCATCCTCATTGAAGCACTCTGTGCAAGAGGAGAAAGAGGAGAACTTCAGGATGTCCGCATCCACCATCTCCACACAGAAGGTCCTGCACCATACACAGATCCTAAGTTTGACGGAATCTTCTTCCATCAGGCTTTCTTCGTCGGTGGAAACGTACGCAAGAGCGTTCAGGCAGGATACTCCGACTATATCCCGGTCTTCCTGAGCGAGACCCAGAAACTATACCGTTGCGGAGCCCTCAGATGCGATGTCGCTATGATTCAGGTCTGCCCTCCTGACAAGCACGGATATGTATCCCTCGGAACCTCAGTGGATGCTACCCTCGCAGCCATCGAGTGCGCAAAGACAGTCATCGCCGTCGTCAATCCTAATGTACCGAGAGCATGGGGCCAGGCCATGATCCCAATGGACATGATCGACATATTCGTCGAAGGCAACGAGCCTCTTGAGCCTGCCCATTTCAGCGAACCGAACGAAGTGGAAATCGCCATCGGAAAGCATTGCGCAGCACTCATCGACGACGGTGCATGCCTCCAGATGGGCATCGGGGCCATCCCTAACGCAGTCCTTGCCCAACTCGGAAACCACAAGAACCTCGGCGTCCACACAGAGATGTTCGCAGACGGCGTGCTCGAACTTGTAGAGAAGGGAGTGATCAACGGATCGAACAAGGTCACCGACAAAGGCAAACTCGTGTCCACCTTCCTCATGGGATCACAGAAGGTATACGACTTCATCGACGACAACCCGATGGTGGCAATGATGGACGTAGGATACACCAACGACCCATATGTCATCTCACGCAACCCTAAGATGACCGCCATCAATTCGGCGGTGCAGATAGACCTCACCGGTCAGGTATGTGCTGACTCCATAGGAACAAGATTCTACTCAGGAGTAGGCGGACAGGTTGACTTCGTATACGGATCATCACACGCCCCTCAGGGCAAGGCCATGATCGCAATGCCTTCGACCACCAACGAGGGAGGCAGCAAGATAGCACCTACCATCATCGAAGGCGGCGGAGTTGTGACAAC
>JAFVHZ010000249.1 GCA_017474265.1 Bacteroidales bacterium
CATCAACGAGAACGGCACAAACCTCAGTACCCTCGGCTGGAACTACATCAAAGTTGATTTCATAGTAGAACTGATACAACTGGTCATAATCGCTGAATGCATAACCGTAGTATGAAGCATCTCCCCAAGCATAATCAGGATAGCACTCAGACTCCTCTGGGAAGTTAACGCTGATAACAGGTGCACTAGCCTCAAACTCAGCACCCTCAGTCACAACTGCATCCATAGAGAATACACAGTCATACTCGAGGATAGCTGCAGATGCGCCAGGATTTCCTTCAGCATCGATAGGAACGATAGCGAAGTAGTATGGATAGCCATAAGTATGGTCCTCAACATAAAGAACGCCATTGGCAAGTTCCTCTGCAGAGATTGTCTTTACAGATGATGAAGTAGAGAAGAAGAGTTCCTCTGCCATCTGTGCATCATCCATGCCCTCGTACTGGTTGTAGTACTGAGTCTGAGCAAGCACATACTTATATGATGCAGGCTCTGCGCCACCCTCGAACTTAGGAGTGAACTGAAGTGTCTGCGAGTTCTTGAGAACACCATCGATAAGGTTGGTTGTGAAAGGCTCAACCCATACGTAGTCAGCCTTCTTAAGTTCTGCAGAAGTAAGTTCAACGTGTGCAAGTTCGCCATATTTGCCATCCTTGTCTACGATGAAACCTACGAAGTGAACTGTTGTAGCAGGATTCACCTCCTGTGTAAGATACTGAGGCCAAGATTTGATCTCTGTAGGAGTCATACCATATCCCTCGAGAAGGAGGTCAACCTGAGCCTCAGGTAGTGTACCATACTTAGCCCACTCCTCAGAAGTAAGGAACTGATAGTAGAAAGCGACCCAATCTGTTGTAGTTGAAGGAGTCACTTCCACACCAAGTTCAGTGTAAGGGTCAAGTGTGATAAGCTGGTCTACATAGTCCCAGATCTCATAGCTGTAAACCTTACCCATGTACTCAGTCACCTGCTTTGCTGTGAGGTTGATAGAACCGCCTGAAGAAAGAGGTGCTGTTGTGAATGAAGCCGAAACCACATCCTCTGGAGTATAATCCTCGTTTGCACGTCCGTCAAGCGGAAGGATGAATACATGAACGGCAGAATTTGGAGAATAGTTGCCTGTCATTGAGTAAGTTGTCTCAGCTGCGATGTCAAGAGCCGAACCTGTGTAGTTCTCAGTGTAGAGCCGGCCATAGTACTGACCCTCATTCATAGCCATTGCCATCTGCTCCTTCTGATATGCTACATCCTCCTCTGTTGCGCAGTATGTAGCAGGCATTGCTACTGCAACATAACCGTCTGCACCGGCAACCTCAACATTCACAGTCACGTTGTAAGCTGTCTTCTCAGCCTCGACCTCCGTAATGCTTACAGCAAGAGGTGAATAGTATGCATATACCATCTCGTCAAGAGTATACTCTGCAAGAGCGTAGTTCTCTGCGACTGCCCATACAACATACTCTACGCCCTGCTGAGGCTCTTCACCAAGAAGATCGGCGATCGGAACTACAACCTTGAATTCCTCACCCCAGTTATTGTCATAGTCATCACCCACACTCCAGTCGCCATCGGTCAATCTCTTGAGGAGAGGAGTAACGTCAGCCTCATAAGATTCTCTTGTAGAGACGCCATAGTAGAATGTAGGAGGCCAAGAAGCGGTTCCTGCAACTGTAAAGTATGCGTTTCCGCCATAAGCCTTGACAACGAGAGGACGCTTTGAAACCTCGACAGCGAGTTTACCTACCATGCACTTGCCGTCAGCACCGCATGCGTGAACCTTCACATAACCTGAAGCAGCGTTCTCGGCAGGAATCTCTTCCCAAGTCTCATAATTGAGCGTTCCCTGAGTAGACTCATAGTCAGGAGCCGTGATCTCAAGTTTTCCTTCTGAGTTGATCTCAGCCCACCAGCCCTTAGGAGCAGCCATCACAGTGATGTCCTCGATGCCTGAAGACTTGATGTTTACGACCTGAGTTCCCTCAGACTCGAAGTAAACCTTACCTGCACGGATCTCGAATGCGATCTCCTGTGGTTTCTCGATGGTGAATGAATCCTCACCGACAGTGATAGTCACGCTGTCACCGTTGTCAACGAGAGAAACCTCCTTGCAGGTGCATGGGTCAGGAATTTCGCAAGTGCATTCCTCAGCGAGGACAACACCTGTACTCACCCATGTCTTGCCACCGTCGAATGAATACTGAAGTTCATTCGAGTCTGACACCTGGAACTCCAGAGTGTAGAGAGCATCAACTCTTGATGTAAGAGCAGCAAGTGCCTCCTTAAGTTTCTCCACCTCTGTAAGACGAGAGTCAAGATCCTTGAGTTCATCATTGACATTCTCCATCTCATCCCAAAGAGCAGCATCGTTGTAGCAAGATACAACGAGTGAAGACGCAGCAACAAGTGTCATGACACCTGTGCAGAAAGCATAAATGCTTTTCATAATCTGTCTTTTCATAATAAATAGGGATTAGTTAATAAATAATAGTAGTATATAAACTTTGTGTTTACTCAGTCATTCCGAAGATTTCCTCAAGAGTCTGGGCCTTGCCGTCCTTGCAGATGAGGTGGTACATCTTGTAAACCGGATTTCCGTCTTCATTCTTTCCGACTGCAATACATGCAGCAATGACAGTCTGATCACCCTTCCAGTCCTGGGAAGTATCGCTGTCAGCACGCATTCCGCCTCCGTTGTTCTCGAATCCTCCTGCAACCCAGTTGTAGATACCGTCTCTCCAGGTCTCGTAACTGATGCCGGATTCTGCGATATTGTTCAGGTGACCCTGATTGAGTCCCGGGATATGCGGTGCGAGATCGGATGCTTCCATCGTATAGCAATAGAGGAAGTACTCGACATCATGGTCTATCTCATATCTGACAGTCCAGTCGTATGAGGTTCCCTTGTACTGGCTCAGAGAAAGTTTCATGGTAGGATCCGGACCCACCTGAATATCGTTTGTCTTGATTGTAGCAAGTTTCACATCAGAAAGATTGCCATCAAAGTCCTCGGCGCAGCAGAACACGAGGTAGTTCATTCCCGGAACCATACCTGTGAATGTCCAGTTGTCGTGACCGCTTGGAAGAGTGTACCAGCACATGATGTTGGCACAGAACTCCTCAGATGTATAATCATCGCTCTGCCAGTTCATGATGAAATTGATCCAGTCTGTCCATGGGCTGTCTACCGTAGGGATTGTCGAAGGAACATATTCCGGAAGTATGGCCTGGACATAGACAAGTGACACAGTCTCAGGGTCATATGTGATGTCTACAGTGAACTTCTGACGGCCAGGATTGCTGACCTTAAGTTCCAGGTCCTTCACCTTACAGTCTGCGGAACTTGTAAAGTTGCGCTCGTCAAGACTTGCAACATCGGAGAACATCATGTCACTGTATTCCATATATGCATTCCTGCAGAAGTATCCGATATATATATCAGTCCCTGGTATCATCGACTCAAGACCGAACATCTGCTCCCTGACAACAGCGCTTGTACCGGTCTCGGCAGTTGCAGGGAAGTTAGGATTGTGGCATCCCATAGAACCGTTTCCGAGCATATCGATCAGTTCCTTCCTGCGGTCAGCCTCAGTGGCAGCCTCGAATGCCTCCTTCTGCTCCTTGGTATAGAGGCGGTAGAATACCGTACGGCATGTCTCGGAGAACTTGATGTCAAACTCGAAATAAGCGGCTCCGACCCTTTCCTCGATCACATCCATTTCAGCGATAGCCTCAGGAGTCTCTTCCGGCCTTTCTTCAAGATGGAAGTCACTTCTGCTGTATTCCTCGGCAGGGGTAAGATTCGCATCCACCGCTACAGCACAGGTAGTGCTCTTGATGGTAGGATCGGCATCAAGGCCATAACTGATCCTGTAGAAGCATGAACCTTCCACACTCGGATCATAAACTGACGGAGCAGTCACTCTGGTACGCATGAAGTCACGGAACATGATGTCACCGAACTCACCTATATATTCTTCGATTTCAGCAGTAAGTCCACCAAAGAAGTAGATGCCTGCTGCATCTGCATTCGGATAATGCTGTACAGCGAACTCTGTGTATCCGGTCTTCACTTCGATCTCGACCTGAGGATCACCGATAAGAGGCTGACTGGTAGTATGCACATAACAGAGAGTGAGTTCCTCCTGATTCGATGAATTGACAGTAGTGTCTGTACCTCCTACAACAGCAATGATGTAATCACAATCCGGAATGGCAATGGCAGATGCCGCTGCATATGCAGTGTTCATCCAGTCATACTCGATCTGGAGGAAGTCCTCAGGATTGTCGAAATCCTCGATGGATATCTCATATCCGCCACTTCCTTCAGTATTGAAGATATACGTACGGATGTGCTCAGCCATATCAATGGCATCGACACCTGTAAGTACGCCTGCATTCCTGTCGTTAAGCAGGTTGTTATACAACTGCGCAAGCGGATACACGTCAAACTTGAACGACTGTACCATGGCACCCGGACGGAGTTCGAACACGAAGTTCTGGTCCTCGACCCTTTTCACCTCAATGGTCACTCCCACATCAGAGCCTTCAGCATATAGATTACCTGGCTCGAGCGGGTACTCGTCGAAGTAAGGGAAAGTGAATGTCGGAAGGTCTCCGACTCCACTACCGCCTTCATTTCCACCTTCGTTCTCATTTCCACCTTCATCTTCCTTGCCGTCCCCCTCTTCCTTTCCATCTTCGTTGCCTGTGCCGCCCTGATTCTGCTCTGTATCATCAGTCTTTTCATCCTCCATAGGCATGTCCTCACATGCAGAAAGAAGTCCGAAAACGGCAAAGGCCATCAACAACAAATTAAAGTTCCTTTTCATATCGCTAATTAATTATTACTTCAGATCATATCCTGAATCTCCGCCATCGATAGCGCAGACATTCATATTGTCGACATAGCCGTCGGCATCAAGTGCTATGGCATATATTTCAGTGTTCTCAAGATTCCACGCACCGTCCACTTCCACAGTCCATGTCCCTTCGACTTCCTCGTTGGTACCTATGACTCCGTCAGAAGTCAGTTTCTCACCGGTGAAGGTATTCACATAAGTGGTGACCACCTTACGTACCACATGTCGGTGAAGATAATCATCGATTCCGTCAGGATACATGGTGGTCTTCTGCCATCCGGTGACCTTGTCTTCCACTACAAGCACCAGCACCCTGTATACAGACGACGCCAAAGACGTCACCTTTACCGTCACCTCCGCACCTGTCTTGTCTGAATCCATATCTGATGCGACGGAAACTCCGCATTGAGGAAGGTGCTCTGTAAAGGCAGCCTCTATGCTCGGACGGAGCAATGAAGCACCTGTATCAGTAAGGATGCCCGACTCTCTGAAATCCGTAGTGAAGCCCGGATAGGCAAGTCCCTTGAACAGTTTGATGAGGTCCTGAGTCTCAGGCACAGCGAGATCGTCTTTTCCCTCTTCATCCGAATGGAAGGCGCAAACATGAATGTGTTCCTTATATGGCGCGAGTTGAGGGAAGGCAAGGATAGCTGTCATCTTGTCATATCCTTCAGGGCAGTTTATGCACCATCCTCCGGTAAATTCAGCCACAAGGACATGACGGTTGAAAGCCAGTTCCTCATTGTTGCCGATATCCGACTTAAGAACATATGGAGCGTTTCCGCCCACCTTGCACTCGTTCACATTATTTGCAGTCCATGTCTTTCCGCCGTCTTCCGACACCATGGCAGCCACCACCACACGCATGTTCTCAGTATTCCATTCATCGGAAAGAGTCACTGTCTTCGAAGCCTTGGCCTCAACGCCTACAGTGAGCGGAAGATTGTCATTGATCTTGTCCCCTGAAGCACCAGTAAGGACATCGCGCACGACATTGTTATGGACATAATCCTTGTCGCCGGTCTGATCGGCAACTATGCCGTCTTCCACAAGAAAGACTATATATCTGTATATCGAAGGAACGTTGGAAGTGATGCCGAGATCGATCTTCAACTTTCCTGATTCAAGTTCAGTATCGATGGCCACACCGCAGTTCGGAGTGTAAGCGGCAAGTTCTTCAGCATAACTTTCATCGAACTTCGGTCCGATAAGATGAGTTCCCAGACGCATGTTCCAGAACAGACGCGGCAGGCCGTCAAAACCTCCGAGGGCACTGTTGAACTCTGCTGTCTCAGGAATCATCATAGGGTCAGCCACAGCACCCATGTCAGAATGGAAGGCAACCACAGATATCATGTCAGGATTTGCCTTCTGCAGAGACTTTATGCCGTTTGTTGCAGTCGGACAACTTGTACATCCTGTAGAGGTGAAATATACTCCGAGAACCCTCTGCGCATAGTCCTTTTCCTCACCGGAAAAGAAAGATTCCGCCACTACCGTTACGGAATTGTCAGTGTAGTTGTTACCTCCATAATAATACTTGGCAGTAAACTCATAAGTACCTGCGGTCACGGTAGAGAACTTATTGGCACCATATGCCATGTACTTCTCTTCCCCATCGAACTTCCTGATCAGCTGAAGAGTCTTTGCCGTGCTGACATCCTCCTTTCCGAACATGACTCTGAACGTAACCTCATCATTGCCGTCAGCAGATATACTGGTCTTGTCGGCGAAAATCCTGAGGACTCCGTCAGGAACCTCCTCTGTCTGTCCGGTCTCGGGCTCTCCACTACCACCGGTACCGCCGTTCTCCTCAGGATCGACGTAACCATGGCAGGAATAAAGTCCTAAAGCCGCAAAGACGGCAAGGAAATATCTGAAAATACGCATCATGACTATTCGTTATATCTATAATCGGCAGTTTCGCCATATGAACATTTCACGATATTGTCCATCACGGACTTATCGCCAGTCTTCCTATGAGCCCACACTGCCACATAATATTTCTTGAGTACATCTTCGGCAGGAACATTTCCCTCACCGAAGTCGAAAGCGAACTCCCTCTCCATCTCACCGTCCTTCTCAAGAGACTCCGCCGTATCGAAGTCGTACTTTATGAAATTCTGAGACACACTGCGCACAACCTCGTCATACATTCCGTCATCATTGACAGAATATCCGTCCGCCACAGGTCCCATTCCATCCCTGAGCACCGCACATGCCAGATCGTAGTCTCCACCGGTGCTTGTCTTCAGAGATGCCGTCACCTTGAGTTGCGTGCCATCGGCAACAACTGATGAAATCCTGATTCCGCATGTTGCCGGATGGTCTAGACGGCGGGCATATATATTGTCTTCAAGCACAGACGTCCCCGTGCTGCCGGACTCTGCCTCATCCAGGTCATAGACCAGTGTAGGCCAGCCGCTGCCTCCGAAATATGACATGAGATAGGTGCCTAGATCAACGTTGCCGGCATAAAGGGAGAACGGATCCTTATAATTGAAGTCTCCATGGAATGCCAGCACCACAGTACGGCCCTTGGTATCATCCGACAGGCCATGAAGGTTCTCAGCAAGTTTCGGACATGCCACACACCACACGCTTGTAGACTTGAAGAGACCTACATTCTTGTGAAACACTTCATACCTTGCACGGTTGACGGCAGCGATCTCCACAGTATTTTCACTTGCAATCCCTTTGTACTTGGCCATGAAAGTATATACACCGTTGCCGATGAATGCTACTGACTTCTCCATACGAGGCACACGTACCACACCGTCAGATGTGATATTGATCTTGGAAAGAGTATTCTTGTCATCCAGCATCTCACGGCCGTATTTGTCCTTGAGGGAAAAGGTCACGGCGTCAGCACCATCAGCCTCTACCTCCGTCTTATCGGCATAGAGGGTGAAAGGAGCCGTGAATTCTTCAGGAATCTGAGTCTCTGTGTTTTCGCCTCCACCCTGATTCCCGTTACCTTCCGCTTCAGGATCGATTGTTCCCGAACAGGCGGTCATGGCCATAAGAACTGCTATGTATATTATTCTTTTCATAGATTTCCCGACTTACCTCGAAATGACGTATTGTTCGCTCTAAATGACTAGAATGAAGTGGTTACGCTGAGGTTCGCTCCTGTGTAGTTAGGAATCTCACGGCATACTCCTCCGGAGCATACCATTCCTTCCTTGTAACGTCCATATCCGGCTGCTACGCGTGTGCGTCCCTTGGTGTAACTTACACCAACATTATAGTAATGCCTCTTTGATGATCCGTGATTGTACATGTCGCTTCCCCAGATGCTCCAGTGAGGTGCAAAGTTGACTTCAAGGAGAGCAGCCATCCAGTCCTTCTGGTCCTCATGAGTGGTCAGGTACTGAAGTTCCAGACGTGTAGAGAACGACGAAGTCCATTTGTACAGGAGGTCAGCCACGATGATGTTGGAAAGCCATGTGGTCTTGTTTGCGCCATATGACGGATTGTACTCCTGCATAGAGTACTGGAGGAGCATCTTGAACTTCTTTGTCCATTGCTTCTCCACATCTACGCTCAGATCACGGAAAAGGAGGTTTCCGGCCTGTGCAGTGCCCTCCTGTGCGAGTGTGTAATATGTAGAGAAGTTAGCATGGATCTTCATTCCTCTCTTGCCACCGAGCGCTGTGCCGCGGCGGAAATTGTAGAAGGCATCGATCTGTCCACCGATCTCTCCGCTGTTGTAGGCAAACGAAGTGTCGTCGCCGATCTGAGGATTGTATGGATGAAGAGTAGTAAGCATATATGTATACTGAGTACACATTGCAGGCACATATGACATCATGTTTATCGGAGATGGCACAGATGGAAGGATCCTCTGTCCCATCCACTCGAGACGACGGCCTGTAAGGGTCACGCCAAGACCACGTCCGTTATATCCTAACTCGACGAGCTGGGCATTTCCCCTCTTAGGAGTTCCTGCCACCAACTGCCTTCCTATGTCTACATACTCTCCCTTGAGGAAGAAGCCTGAATAATCGAAATTGAGTCTTCCGGACCAACCGAAAGTGCTTGGCTTGGCACCGGCCTCCTCAGCATCGATGCCGATCTCGGCAAATTTGTTGAGTGCAGATCCTTCAACAGAAAGGACCACATCGTCAAGTCCGATGATGTTTGCAAGAGAGACACTGAGGTCTGCACCTCTCACCTGGGTCTCCGAGAATTCCATTCCGTAACGAGGCATACCCCATAAGGCCTTGAATGCGACCTTGTTGTCCCAGTTGTATGCAAAACGGGCACCCATAAGGGCATTGTTAAGACCAAGAGCACGGTCCTCCCATGTACGGAAGAGAAGACCGCTTCCGAACTGGTCATAGAATGTACCCGCTGTGATATGGAAATCCTCGTCCTTCCAGTCAGCATAGAAATTAGTCAACTTGAACTTGTCAAGTTCAGAAGGGTAGCCTATGATGGCCGGAGCATAACCTTCGAGTTGTAGACCTGCAGAGAACTTGCCCTTGTAATAGTCAAGCTTGAGATAGTTGTTCGAACCGAACGGATCGTCATCAGGCTCGAAACCTCTGAGTCCGTTTCCTTCATCAGCAACATAATAGTGGTCGTTGGTCTCGAAACTGCCTGTCAGGTAGCCTTTCTCCTGAGCCGAAACTGCAACTGTGGCCATAGCGGCCATGAATATCAGAAATAATCTTTTCATAAGTCGTCAGGATTATCTTGAGCACTTCTTGACAGCGTCGAAAAGTTCGAGTTCATTGCCTGGCACATATGAAGTGTGCGAGTACACGATCTTTCCTGTTCCGTCCACGACAAACACATGAGGAACCACAGACACGTTCATCGCCCTCATGAAATCCTGATTCTTGTCAAAAAGAAGAACGAAATCTTCTCCCCACCCGCGTCCTTCAGCAAAAGACTTGGCCTTGGCAAGAAGACGGCTGTCGTCTGTAGAGACTGCGACCACACGGAAATCAGCCTCCTCCTTCCAGTCAGGAAGAGCATCATACACTGCATCGAGTTCACGGATGCAAGGCTTGCACGAAGTCGACCAGAAAGAAATGATCATAGGAGTGCCCTCCTCCAGAAGGGCCTTAGTATCAAAAGCCTCACCCTTGGAGTTTTCAACCTTTACTGACGGTACCTGTGCAGCACATACTGCAGAGATGAAGAGCGCGATGCTCAACAGGAATGTTCTCATAATCTGTTATCTTTATTTTTGTTTATGCAATAAAATACCCTTACCCACAAAGGCATATGAACGGGCAAAAATACATATTATTGCCATGAAAATCAAAAATTTTTATGCGAATTTGAAAGAATGAGGCATAGAAGAGCCTCTAAGCGATCATGTTGAAAAGTGTAACCACCTGCCTTGCTTCCTTGACGTCATGGACACGCAGGATGTCCGCCCCATTCATAAGGGCAAGCATATGCGCTCCCTGTGTGGCCGGAAGAGAATCTTCCGGAGCAATGCCTAGAGGTTTATATATCATGCTCTTGCGCGACACTCCTACGAGACATCTGCGTTTCCTGCCACCCTGATAACTTCCGTCATTCTGAACGAAGCGAAGAATCTCCCCCAGATCCCTGAGCAACTGCCAGTTCTGCTCAACGGTCTTGGCAAACCCGAATCCGGGATCGAGGATCCAGTCCCTGACGCCAGCGTCATCAGCACGTTCAGCGAATTTCCGGAAATATGAAATGACATCTTCCGTCACATCCTTATAATCTGTAAGATACTGCATGTTTTCAGGATTGCCTCTCTTGTGCATGGCAACATACTGAAGGCCAAGTTTCCCCACAATCTTCAGCATATCAGGATCGTCTTCTCCTGCAGAAATGTCATTGACGATGAAGTCCCCTATCAAATCGTAAGCATTCTGCACCACAGACGACCAATATGTATCTATGGACAGCGTTATATCCGGAAATCTGCAAGCAACTGCAGCAAGAACAGGCTCCAGTCTCTTCCACTCCTCATCAGCACCAACCGCTTTAGAACCAGGACGGGTAGAGCAGGCACCTATATCTATGATGTCTGCACCTTCATCCAGAAGCATGCCTATACGGGAGATGGCTGCCTCAGGACCAGAACATCTGCTCTGTGCGAAATAGGAATCATCGGTCAGATTGACGATGCCCATTATGTCTATCTGTCGTTTCGTTTTCATTTCGGCCGCAAAAATAATAAAAAGATTTCTCGACTTCGCTCGAAATGACAGTTTTTGATTAACTTTGTAAGATAACATTTAAACATTCATATGCTTGTAGTCCTTGAAGGCCTGGACGGGGCAGGAAAGTCCACCCAGGTAAAGAAACTCAGAACATATCTGGAAAGCCTCTTCGGCAACCTTGAATACATACATTTCCCACGCTATGATGCCCCCGTCTATGGAGGGCTCATAAGCAGTTTCCTTCGTGGCGATTTCGGGAGCAACGAATCGGTACATCCTCAACTTGTAGCACTTCTGTTTGCAGAAGACCGTCACGGTGCGGCTCCGGCCATCAGGAGACATCTGGACAACGGAGGCACAGTGCTTCTTGACAGATATGTATACTCGAACATCGCATACCAGTGCGCGAAACTCAAGGACGAAACAAAGGCAGAAGCCCTCAGGGACTGGATATTCAATACCGAATACGGCGAATTCAGTCTTCCTGTACCTGACCTCAACATCTTCCTCGACGTCCCCATCGGCTTCGTCGAGTCTAAACTGAAGAGCCAGAGAGGCGGAGCGGACAGAGAATACCTTGAGGGCGCTCAGGACATCCATGAAGCAGACATCGAATTCCAGATACGTGTCAGAGACATGTACAGGAAACAATGTGACCTCGACCCTAAGTTCATCCGTATCGACTGTTCCGATGAAAACGGCGGGATGCTGCCTCCTGGCGCGATTTTCGCTAAGATAAAATCTGTTGTTGACGCCACCTTATAAGAGACAGGACATCATGAAATATCTTCTTCTGCGACTCAAGAGGTTCTGCGGATTCCTCACCGGACTGGTCTTCTTCATTTCCGGCATACTGAAACTGCTTGATCCGGTCGGAACTGGCCTTGTGATGCAGGAATACTTCGGATTCCTGCACATCGGGTTCATGGATTTCGCAGCCAAGGCACTTGGGACAGCCCTTGCTTTCGCAGAAGCCATAACTGGCACAGCGCTCATCACAGGCGTATGGCGCAAGACCACTGTCATCACGGCAATCATATTCCAGGGATTCTTCACACTGCTTACCCTCCTGCTGGTCATCTTCAATCCGGAAATGGACTGCGGATGTTTCGGAGAAGCCATCCACCTTACGCATACCCAGACATTCATCAAGAATCTGATACTCTGCGCCCTTCTTGCCGCATACTGCATTCCTTTCAAACTTCTTGGAAAGAACCTCAAGCATAAGTTCGTATCGTTTGCAATAGTCACAACATCAGTCGCAGCATTTACCGTATATTCGTGGATGTACATCCCTATGGTGGACTTCACGGATTTCAAGCCGGCATCAGAACTTCAGGCCGGCTCACATAGCCATGAAGACATGTACGAGTCCGTGTTCATCTATGAAAAAGACGGAAAACAGGAAGAATTCAGCCTCGAGGACCTTCCTGACTCGACATGGACATTCGTCAGCACCGAGACCCGCACCCGCAAAGGTCACAGGAATGCAACCACGGTAAACCTGTCCTTCTATGATGAAGACGGAACATATCATGACCATCTTGCCGCTGAAGGACAGGTAATGGTCATATCTGTCTACGACACCTCCATCAGGAAATCAAAGTGGGACAGGATAGAGTCATTCATGAAGACCGCGTCAGAGTCGGGATTCAGACCGATCCTGCTCGTCTCATCACCGGACGCACCAACAGAATCCGAATACTTTGTCTGTGACTACAAGACCCTTATCACAATGAACCGTTCAAACGGCGGCGTCACCTACTTCAACAACGGTTATCTCATCAGCAAATGGTCATTCAGAGCCATGCCTGACAAGGAAGAACTGCTGGAGATCCATGAGTGGGACATCACGGAAACCATCATAGATGAAGACACAAAAGGAAGCCTCGGTTTCCAAGGCTTCCTTTTATACGTGTTCGCAGTCATGCTGCTGCTTTAGTCTGCGTATTCGAACGGAGTCTCGCCACTGAGAGGGCAGTCAATCACATTCGCTAGAAAGTAATTTCCTTTCGCATCCTTCATTGATACAAAGACCACCATGCGGAGATTGGCGTCAATACGCTCCGGCCACTCTATACCTCCGTTGATGGCGCCTTTTTCCGTACCATATTCCCAGATCTCGTCCAGATCCCAGGCAAACATGATATCTGCAGTCCTTCCTGCAAGGATGTCTGCAACAGGATGACCATAGAAACTCGAATGAGCATCCACATAACGGATCACATTGTTATGGGTATTCATATACTCTTCACCGACCATTATATTGGTCTGTTTTGCCTCAATACCATCTTCAAGAAGGAATGCTCCTACTCTATATTCGCCATCGACTGCGGCCTTCACGGTCACTTTGAAAGCCACATCAGAGCCCTTTTTGCTGGAATTCACAGCAATACCGGGAGCAACAGAAGCCTTTGCAGCATAAAGCCCGTCAACATTAGACTTCACTTCACTCTTTTCGATCTTGGTCAAAAGGGTAAAGATATCAAACTTCACTGTAGGAAAACCAGTGATCATATAGAACTCCTCAAAAGCCTGATTGTGGAGATAACATGGATCGGCAACACTGCCCACCAGGCCTGAATGACACTCTGTAAACACCAGTTTATCAAGAACGTCAGCATATTTCAATGTACCGTCTTCATTCTTGTCTGTTTCCAGCCCATGAAGCATCCTTTCCATTGAAGGACACGCAGAGCAGCCTACTGTAGTGAACTCAGTGAGCATCACACGGGTCTTGAACCTGGTGTTGTCCGGCTCCGGATCCTCAGGACTCTCAGGAATAGCCATATCTATGGCCTTGATGGTGATTTCCTCAGAAGTATAGGTTCCGTAAAGTGCCCAGAACACATATTCTCCGTCGGCCTCTGCCTTGAACTTGAATTCCGGAAGATCTACCTTGTTATTATTGCCGTCATAGAGTTCGACGCCTTCAGTTACGACCTCGTCACCGAGAGTCACTGTCAAAGTAGCGACATCAACATTGGTCTGCAGGAGATTCCTGTCGCTGAACAGTCTCAGGACAAGGTCTTCATCACTGCCGGCATTGCCACCCTGGTTGTTTCCGTTGCCACCGTTGCCGTTATTGTTGCCGCCGTTGTTTTCGGTATTCCCGTTACCGCCTTCCTCAGGATCGATAGTGCCCTGACAAGATACCAGGCAAAGCATCGCTGCTGCCATGAGCAGCGACGCATATTTAAAGATGTTCTTCATTACTCGACATTAAAATGGTTAAGGATCATTTCAGAAGTCTTGTTGACCATATCCATAGTCACTACGTTCGGAGTCTCGTCAAGTCTGTACTCGCGACGTGGTGCGATCTTGCTGAAGTCACTCATAGACTTGTATACACGTGCCTTAGGGAGTGCCTTGACAGGAGCGCCGTCAACTGTGACTGCCTTCACCTTTGAAGGAGCGGAAGCGCGTACCTTTGAAGGAGCAGACGGCTCAGTCCAACCCTTCCGGAGCACGATTTCAGAAACGATTGTAGCGACGATCTCCAGTTCTCCGGAAGTGTTCTTTGGATTTATTCCGAGGGCATTCATATAATATGAAGATGTAGCACCGGTCTTCTCATCAACTGTAACGATAGGCTTGATGGTGATGGTCTGCATGTCTTCGGATATTTCCACAGGGAATCCAGGCACAAGGTCGGTAGCATCATAGAATGCAAATCCGTCACCGACTCCACCTACATAGAAAGGATAGCCCGGCCAGTTGTGCATAGGAGGCATGAGCATAGAGTGGAAAGGGACGATCACACGTCCGTCCTGAAGAACCTCAAGGAACCACTTCGGTCCGAAACTATACATGATCATAGGAACATCCACAGCACTGTAGTCTGTAGCGGTAAAGAGTTCGTAAGGACTTCTGTAAGTCATACGACCCGGATCCTTGTAGTAGTCGAAGTCAATGAATCCGTTGCAGAGAAGTCTGTTCTGGCCTTTCAGACGATATTCGGTGAACTGGTCGTTAAGATAGGTAAGTTCCTCGAACATTCCGTCCACATCATCCTTTGTATTCTTCGGATAAAGAGGATAGACACTCTCATCAAGTGTCTCAGGAAGTTCAGGAGCAGTTGCTGAAATCACGACCTTTGACGAATGCTGTATGTTTCTGGACACTGTCGAGCCGTCTTCCAACTGCTCCTTGGCAACGATGGTAGCAGTTGCTGTCCAGTCACCTGCGAGCGCCTCGAACAAAGGAGAAGATACCGGAGTCTTGTCGCTTGCATACATAGGAGCCTTATAGTCTGCCCATCCGGCACCAACTGTATTTTCATCGATATTGTTGAATGTATACTCGTCATTGCAGCCGTAGACAGCAAGTCTTGTCACCTCTCCGTCAAGCGTAGGATACGATACCGTAAGACCTTCATCGGAATTGACCTTGGTCAGTTCCGCAGTAGTGAACGTATAGTTACCCTTGACGATGTCAGGATAAGTATACTTTGCATTGAACATGAGTTCGAACTCTCTTGCATAGTTGCAAGCCCAGTAAGCACCCACTACGTCCTTGTCAGGAGCCTTGATGTTGAATGTAGCGTTGTACGGATCACCGTTCTCGACCGCTCTGACCTCGATTACAGGAGGACGCTTGGTCTTCTCCTTGGCCTTGAAGGTCTTGTGGACATAACTCTGTGTCGCACCTTCCTTATCACCCATCGCTGTCACAAGGACATGATATGTATCACCACCGGTCAGAGGCTCGACGAAACTTGATGCAGCATTTGTGTAGCCGTCCTCAGAAAGAGGATGCACTCCCCACTCATAGAATGCGATGTATGAGGTAAGGAACCACTGGAACCACTCCTCGTGGTTGTCAAGATACATGCTGAGCACCTGGTTGTATGTAGCATTGTCAAGAATCATGTAGAAATATCTTTCCACACCCTCGTCCATTGTGAAATATACCATGGCGTCCGTAACTGTGATCTCGTCTTCCGGAATGTCGACAGTCACCTTTGCATCCATAGGAGCAGGCTGCTTGGCGAAGAATTCCTTCTTCTGGAACGCTCCGGTCCAGCCTGTCTTCCAGTCAAAGAGAGGGATTGAGTATGAATCCCTTTCCGGAAGGTTGAATCCCATGATCGCAGCATATTCGTCAGGACTGCCCCAACGGCACTCACCGGCAAGGAAAATGGTGGGCTCGCCCGGAGAGATAGGGTCGTGGATATCAATCTGCTGATTGTCTGAATCGAGAACAGGCTCACCGTTCTTGTCAAGCAGTACAACGTTCCAGTTATCCATGACGATGGTAGAGTCATTCTTCACATAGTTTCCATATGGATTACCGTTGGCTACCACTGCGTTAAGGTCTACGGCGTCTCCACCCTTTGAATTCTTGAGAAGGTTGTACCACGCGAGACTCGTAGAACCGTAACGGATGACATTGCCTCTGTCCTTGGTTTCCTGAGGAACAGTGATGTGTACCTTATAACCGTCGAGATAAGTATCCACTACTGTAACGAGTTCATCAAAGACATAGGCCTCGGTCTTGAACTCGAGTTCTATCACATCCGAGAAATCCTTCGCGTCAAGTCTCGCTGCAGCATATATGTAATGCGTTGCGTCCTGGACGATGTTTTCTGTGATCTTAAGCACCTGCCCGTCAGTGACTGTGACTTTGGTACTATTGGTATTCTCCTTGAAGAGGACTGCAGCAGCCATGGCCTGCGGAGCGGAAGTCACCTTGTAGGCCATCTCCAACTGCGACGGTGCAGAGACCTCAATCTCCACATAATCAGAAGATACGCTCTTCACAGTCAGACCGAACTCCTTTGGCTTGGTTTCATCTGTCTGATCACCCCCTCCCGGAGTAACTTCTTCTCCTTCAGGTTCCTTAATTTCTTCATCCGGCATTTTGCCACATGAAAAACCAGTAGTCAATGCAACAAAAAGCAGGAGCATCGACTTGAACAAAATGTCTTTCATTGATAATGATTTATAATGTTGTTAATAATAATCCGCATTACGGCATAATAGGCCGCAAATATAAACTTTTTTTCATTATTCCGAACATCTTGTCTGTGAAATTGGCCCGAATGCCGTTTTTTTATATCTTTGCACAGCATTTCATCAAAATGAACGACATGAACAACTATCCACTTCTGGCAGTATCGCCTATCGACGGAAGATATTCCCGTCAGACAGAGTCTCTTAGAGAATATTTCAGTGAATATGCCCTTATCAGATACAGGGTACGCGTAGAAATAGAATACTTCATCGCACTATGTCAGATTCCTCTGCCGCAACTGGCAGACTTCGATTCTTCAAAGTTCGAGACTCTCAGGGACATCTACCGCAACATGACTCCTGAAGACGCCGCCAAGGTGAAGGAGATAGAGAAGATCACCAACCACGACGTAAAGGCCGTAGAATACTTCATCAAGGACAGGTTCAAGGAACTTGACATCATGAAATGGGGAGAATTCGTCCATTTCGGTCTGACATCTCAGGACATCAACAACACCTCCGTGCCGCTTTCGTTCAAGGAAGCCATCGACAACTGCTTCATGCCTCTGCTTCAGGAAGTTCTCGGAATCATCAAGGGCATGGCTGAAGACTGGAAGGATATCCCGATGCTCGCCAAGACCCACGGACAACCCGCTTCCCCTACCCGCGTAGGAAAGGAATTCAATGTGTTCGCAGTACGTCTAGAAGAGCAGATACGCCAGTTCTCCCTCCTGACCTACCCTGCAAAATTCGGAGGCGCAACCGGCAACATGAACGCCCACAAGGTGGCATATCCTGGAATCGACTGGATAGGTTTCGGAAATGATTTCGTCGCATCCCTCGGTCTCAAGAGGTCTTTCCCGACCACTCAGATAGAGCATTATGACAACCTCGCATCTCTTTTCGACTGCCTGCGCAGAATCAACACGATCCTCATCGACTTCGCTCGCGACATATGGACATACATCTCGATGGAGTATTTCCGCCAGAAGGTGAAGGCGGGAGAAGTGGGATCCTCAGCGATGCCGCATAAGGTCAACCCTATCGATTTCGAGAATGCGGAAGGAAACTTCGGAGTGGCAAACGCACTATACACCCATCTTTCGATGAAACTCCCGATATCCCGTCTGCAGCGCGACCTCACGGACTCGACAGTACTCCGC
>JAFVHZ010000250.1 GCA_017474265.1 Bacteroidales bacterium
GACTCCTGTCCGCGACCTCGTGAAGGAGAATTTCCAGCCTACATTCTGGAGACCAGAGTGGGGCTACCTCGTGGACTATGTCGGCAACGGCCCTCAGGATCAGGCGGTAAGGCCTAACATCCTCTTCCCTATATATCTCGAGTATTGTCCTGTTGATGACGAGGTGATCTCAGAGGTGGTGATGACCATCAACGACGAACTCATCACCAAGAGGGGACTCCGTTCTCTTTCTCCGAGAAACGAGGCCTACAGAGGTGTATATGAGGGATCTCAGATCGACCGTGACCTCGCATACCATCAGGGTTGCGCCTTCCCTAACCTTCTTGCGCCATACATCGACCTGTGCTTCAGGATGATGGGAGATACCTTCTACGGAAGGGCAAAGTATCTGGTTGAGGGATTCTTCGAGGATATCAGCAAGCATGGTGTGGGAGCATTCTCTGAACTTTATGACGGAGACCCTCCACACGAGCCGCACGGAGCCATCTCTTCTGCGCTCAGCACAGCCGCTCTCCTGCGTATAGCATATATTATGAAACAGTATAAGAAATAAGGAGGAATAGAAATGAGAGTTCTGATGTTCGGATGGGAGTTCCCTCCTCATATCGCAGGAGGTCTCGGAACAGCATGTTACGGTATGACCAAGGGTCTTGCGTACAATGACGTGGATGTACTTTTCGTGATGCCTTCGGCTTCGGGTGACGAGGACGAGAGCGCGGTGAAGATCATCAACGCCAGCGACGTGGCCATCGATACCGTGAGCGCGACTGTCGATGAGTTCCTCGGAAAGGTTCAGTTCGTGCACATCGGCACCAACATGGTCCCTTATGTGGATCCTCAGGACTTCACCAAGATGGTGGAAGAGGAGCGCAAGAGGCAGATCAAGAGTTTCCGTGTACAGTACGGACAGAAATACAAGTTCTCCGGAAAATACGGAGCAAACCTCATGGAGGAGGTTGCCAGGTACGCCATGGTAGGTGCTACCATCGCCCTCCAGTATAAGGACCAGTTCGATGTGATCCATGCACATGACTGGCTCACATATCTTGCCGGTGTCGCTGCGAAGCAGTTGACAGGCAAGCCTCTCGTGGTGCACATGCACGCAACATCATACGACCGTGCGAGCGACGACCCGGTCGATACACGTGTGGTTGACCTTGAGACAAAGGGTATGATGGCTGCCGACAAGGTGATGGCCGTGAGTGAACTCACGAGAAATATCTGTATCAATCGTTATGGCATCGATCCTGACAAGGTGGTTGCCGTCCACAATGCGGTGGACTTCACCGGAAGGGAGAAGATCGAGGTCGAGAGAAACGTCAAGGAGAAGGTCGTGACCTTCCTCGGACGTGTGACCTATCAGAAGGGCCCTGAATATTTCATCGAGGCCGCTGCCAAGGTCCTCAAGAGATGCAAGAACGTACGTTTCGTGATGGCCGGAAGCGGTGACATGCTCAACAGATGTATCCGCCATGTCGCGCGTCTCGGCATCTCAGACCGATTCCATTTCACAGGCTTCCTGCGCGGTAAGGAGGTTCACAAGATGTTCGCCCTGTCGGATGTCTACGTGATGCCGTCCATCTCCGAGCCTTTCGGTATCTCTCCGCTCGAGGCCATGCAGACTAACGTTCCTTCAATCATTTCAAAGCAGTCCGGCTGTGCCGAGATCCTGAAGTATGCCCTCAAGGTGGACTTCTGGGATGTGGACGCTATGTCCGACGCCATCTATGGTCTGCTTCAGTATCCTGCCATCTCGAATCTCGCTGCAAGATGCGGCTATGACGAGGTGAACAGCATCAAGTGGAACGACGTTGCTGCCAAGATCAAAGGTATTTATCAGGAAGTTATTGACAAGAATTAAAAATTATAAATATTATGAAAAAGAGTATTTGTCTGTATTTTCAGGTACATCAGCCAAACAGATTGAGATTATACAGATTCTTCGACATCGGAAAGGACTCGCATTACTACGATGATTTCGCCAACAGGACCATCCTCCGCAGAGTGGCTCAGAAGTGCTATCTTCCGATGAACGCCCTTCTCCTTGAGCAGATTGAGGCTCATAAGGGAGCATTCAAGGTTGCATTCTCGATCTCAGGCTCAGTCCTCGAGCAGTTCGACAGATATGCACCGGAGGTGATCGAGAGTTTCCGCAAACTTGCGCAGACAGGTTGTGTGGAGTTCCTCTCTGAGACCTACTACCACTCTCTCGCATCTCTTGCTTCACCAATCGAGTTCAAGAATCAGGTTCTGAAGCACAAGGCAGCCATCGAGCACTATTTCGGCGTGACTCCTAAGGCTTTCCGCAACACAGAACTTATATACTCGGATGCTATCGGTGAGATGGTATACGATATGGGCTTCAAGACCATGCTTACTGAAGGTGCAAAGCACGTCATGGGATGGAAGAGCCCTAACTTCGTGTACAATTGCGCACAGGCTCCAAGCCTCAAACTCCTTCTCAAGAACTCAAGTCTCAGCGACGATATCGCATTCCGTTTCTCAGACAGAAACTGGTCAGACTGGCCTCTTACCGGAGAGAAATACCTTTCTTGGGTGAAGGCTGCCGCTCAGAATGATGAGATAGTGAACCTCTTCATGGACTATGAGACATTCGGTGAGCACCAGAAGGCTGCAAGCGGTATCTTCGACTTCATGAAGTTCCTCCCTGAGGTGATTCTCAAGGACGGTGAGTTCGAGTTCGTTACTCCTACCCAGGCTGCAAAGAAGCATCGCTCTGTAGGTGAACTCGATGTTCCGGATCCTATTTCATGGGCAGACGAGGAGCGTGACGTGACTGCATGGCTCGGAAACGAACTGCAGAACGACGCATTCAACAAACTCAACGAGCAGGCAGAGAAACTTGCCCTCCTCGACAATGAGGCTCTTTGGTCAGATTTCGGTCACCTTCAGGAGAGCGACCACTTCTATTATATGTGTACCAAGTTCTTCTCAGACGGAGCAGTGCATAAATATTTCAACCCGTATGATACTCCATATGAGGCGTTTATCAACTATATGAACGTTTTGAGCGATTTTATTTTGCGAGTTGATGATGCAATTTCCGTTTCAGATGTTAACTTTGCACCCGAAAAACCTAAGGCTGCTGTAAAGAAGGCCGTGAAGAAGGCCCCTGCAAAGGCTGCGGCAAAGAAGCCGGCAGCAAAGAAGACCGCTGCCAAGAAGGTGGCAAAGAAATAGCGTAGATCCCACGGAGCATCGTTCTGTCATCAGACCGAGACCTCTCTGTCATTCCGACCGGGCGAAGCAAGTGGAGAAATCTATACCCGAAACATTTATGTCCCCGGACGGAGCCAGATGGTGGCTCCGGCCGGGGCAAATAAATAATTTGTCTATAGATGAAAACAGAATTTATCAAACCGGATTATCTGTTTGAAGTTAGTTGGGAAGTGTGTAATAAGGTAGGCGGCATCTATACTGTAGTCGCTACCAAGTCCCTTTATCTCAAGAGTGAGTACAACAGGCACCACATAATGGTGGGACCTGATGTGTGGATGGACACCGACAGCAATCCTGATTTCCTTGAGGATCCTGCTC
>JAFVHZ010000251.1 GCA_017474265.1 Bacteroidales bacterium
AGGCAATTTTTTTACAGTTGATAAATAATACTGAACTGCAAAAGTTAAATAAGATTTTCTCCTTCAGGACGGTCACCGACGCCACACGGTTCATATTCAGGTTCATGATAGTCTCCAGAGTGGTCTCGAAGCCATCCAGGATGAAGAGAGGCTGATTTGGGTCTGTGCCGTATTCCTCCTTGAGTCCCGCCACGCTCGTCTTTCCGCGGATCTCCACATCAGGCATCATGTTGGGGTTCGAGCCGAACTGTGTGCTTTCCATCATCTTGAACGAAGGGTCAAGAGTCTTGAGACTCTGAAGCACATTGGAAGAGCCGACCGCCTTGAGTTCGTCGGTCTTGAATGTCACCGATGCTCCTGTAAAACTTTCCTTCTTCCTCTCATACACTCCGGTAACCACAACATCGGCAAGCTGCTCGGCGTTCATATGCATGACTACGCGAGTAAAGGTCGATGCATTCTTTGTCGTATAGTACCTGACTTCGTCGTCATAGCCGACATAAGAGAAAGTCACCTCGCATTTCTGATCCGGAATGCGAAGCTCATAGGCTCCGTCCACGTCTGTAACGGTTCCGTACTTGGTCCCGTCGACCATGACAGTCACGCCGATGAGAGGATATCCGTCTGCAGAGTCTATGACCTTTCCTTTCAGTACGGCAACGCTTTCCTGGGCATACGCTGTCCAGGAAAGCATGACCGCTGTCAATATGTTCAGAAGTTTCTTCATCTGCATTCAGGTCAGAATTTTCTGATCCGGTTTTCCCTCTTTATCTTTTCAAGATTGCCAGAACTGCATCTGCTGTCACCTGACAGGCGGTCTTTCTTTACAGAGATCTCAGCCTCAGGAAGAGCATATGGAATATCAACGGATTCAGGCATTGTCATGGACTTAGTAAACAGGTCATTGATATCCGAAGCATTGAACTTCTTGAACTGACACTTCTGGCGATAGACACGGCTGTATCGTCCCTCATTGTCTATGGCCATCGCAGCAAGCATTACCGTCTTGTTCCAAGGCGCACGGAAATTCACGGTCTCGGCATAATATACGCCATAGTATACAAGAGTCTCATACAACATTGCATCCGGGAACTGCTCCGGATCCTCCAGGCCGGTCTGATATTCGAACATCGTATAGTAGTATGACTTGTATTCACCCTCTATACTGATTGTGACAGGGACCATCGCATATCCCTTGTATTGCGCTCCTGCATCAGGATTGATCTCATAAAGGTCATCTCCGTCATAGAACTTGTCATAGGATGCCGTGATGGTGATGTCTGCATAATCTGCAGGACCTGTGCTGAAAGGCTCGCTGAATATCACATCTGCGAGGAAGGCGCCCGTCTCCTCATCCATGACCACTGCAGCCACCCTGTATTCAGTCTCAGGAGCGAGGAACGATATTGTTCCGGTTGACTTGCCCTGCGAAAGTTCATAATAACTGAACTCGTACATGTCTCCGTAATACGAATTGTTGATGAGGTCTGTGATATCCTGCTTGACATCATCTGCAGTGGCATCCGCAGGATATGCATACCAATAATAGAAATGTGCAGCATCGGTCGGAGTCACCTCCACCCTGAGCGAATTGGATCCGGACTCCAGGAGTTCGAAATCGAACTTGCAGTCCTCTGCAGGACCTGCAGGCGCTGTCCTCACCGTGAACTTCTGCATGCCGGTGGTCTGCTTGCCGGCCTTGTAGCCGAACACCACCATAGTGTATTCGGTATCAGGCTCCAGACCGGTCATACGTCCCGCCAGACTGCCTTCATAAACAAAGTTCAGGATGCCCCAGGTGCCGTAATCTTCCATAAGATGGGCATATATCTCATTGTCGGACATGCCTGACATGAACTCCGACGGCTCTGCAATCATGACATAAGGGTCATTGTTGGTTGTCTTCACATCCACAAAGAATGAAGACTGGTCGACATCATCCCCCACCGTAACCGTTATCACATTGTCAGACATCGGCACATCAGCAGTAGTATGCCACTTATAGGCCGGTTCTCCGGTAAGTTTGCAATCCTCATCCCATTTGCATGCGAAGACTATGTATTCGGTAAGGGCGAGGCACTCGAACTGGCTGTTCACCTTGTTTACATCGCTGTACCACTCGTAATATTCGCCGCGGACGGTGATGTCGCCATAATCCAGGAGATCCTGGATGTCCCAATCTATATAAGCCTGGAAGACTGCCATAGGGTCATCTCCATGAACTGCTGCATAGCCGTCATAGGTGGCCTTGTCCATGAGATTCCAGTAATAGCGTACGCCGTCGTGAGAAGGTGTCACGGTTATGTCCATGATGTTATCGGTCTCAGTCACATCCACAGTGAGAGTGATCGGTCCCTCATAAGGCGGGAGCGTCGTAGCCTCGGCAGAATACACATC
>JAFVHZ010000020.1 GCA_017474265.1 Bacteroidales bacterium
CGGAACGGTAACATATGATTATAAATGATGAGACGGATTTTATTCTGCGGAGCCGTTGCCATATCGGTTGTCCTTGCTGCTTCATGTGTTGAAGAAAAAACGGATATGGAACCTGAGGTAAGGCTTTCATCCGAGAGTGTTGTTCTGTCCCCTGACGGAGCAGCCGAAAAGATTGTTTATGAAATAACCGGAGCCGGTTCGGAAGACAAGGTGTCTGTGTCATATGATGCGGATTGGCTTACTGTCGATGCTGCCAAAGTCCGGATCATAGAGGTGTCGGCAACCAGGAATGATACAGGTGCTGACCGCAATGCATCCTTTCTGGTGTCGTATCCCGGAACGGAAGACATACAGGTGTCTGTAAGTCAGCCTGCATGGCAGGACCCTCTGACATTGACTGTCCTTGAGACCGAGGCGACCAAGGTGAAATTCTCGGTGAAGGCTGCCGATGATGACCTTACATGGGTCGGTCAGGTTGTTGGTAAGGAATGGTTTGATGAGATGGAGTCTGATGAGGCTATTTTCCAGGAAGACCTTGCATATTATTCCTATGAGGCATCTGACAGGAATATCTCCCTTCAGGACTATCTGAAGACTATCATAAACAAAGGCTCATACGGCGACCTTGAGTATAAGGGCCTCGATCCGGAGTCGGACTATATACTCTATGTGTATGGTATATCCTATGATGGAGAGCGTACTACTGACATCTATTCCGCGGAGGCTAGTACCCTCCCTCCTTACGATGGGCCTGTAGCCTTTGATATAGCCGTCAGCGAGACCGATAATGTGCTGGATATGACCGTTACCCCTGACCATGACGGGGTGTACTACTATTGGAACATAATGGACCGCGCTACGTATGACGAGTGGGCTGCAAAGGCCGGGGATGACCCGAAGGAGGTGTTCCAGGCGTATATAGAATGGAATATACAGGACCTTATCGATTATGAGTATCTTTCTACCCGTTCTGAGTATTACGAATGGTACAGTGACATCGATCAGGTGAACAGCCAGTTCGAGTGCATAGCCCTTACTGAATATATAATCTTTGCCTGTAAGTGGGATGAGGAATGCGTCTTGACCGGTGAGCCTGAATATGTGTGGTATACGTCCGGAGATGTATTACCTTCTGACAATGTCATTACGGTCACAGTCGGTGATGATGTGGACCAGTCATCGTTCTTCGTGGATGTGAAGACATCCAACAATGACCCTTATGTGATGATTGCGGAGCCGTCGGAATTCATGGCGGGCATGACTGATGATGAAATATATGCCCATCTGATGGAGGACTACGGAACATGGGAGATCCTGAACTTCGTGTTCGAAGGAAGTCTGAGCGGCAGGATGACAGGACTGGAACCTGACACAGAGTACACTATGGTGGTATTCGGCTACAAGGCCGGAAAGCAGACGACTGCAATGCAGAAGTTTACGGTCAGGACATTATCTGCAGGTCCTGCTGAGGACTGTAAGTTCGATTTCGAACTGCTGGAGGCAGGCTCGAACTCCCTCAGTATAACAGTTACTCCTACAGATGCGGCACATTACTATTATTGGTATGTCTACAGGACTGATGTGACTGCTGATGATGTGAAGCAGGATATAAAGGATCTTATCAATGGGGCATATTACGGGGATATGTTTGAGTTCACTTACTATGAACTCTCGCAGGGCATTTCTACAGGTAGAATAGACTACCTTGCCCCTGAGACCGAATACAAGGTCGCGGCTGTCGTTATGGATGATGAGACAGGTGAATTCCTGGCAGATGTCATCTTCAGCGAACCGTTCAGTACCGGTGAGGAGGATTATGCTGACATTAAGGTGACTTTGACATATGACAAGTTCTATGACGGAGACGACCTGTATGAAATCAATCCGGATGCGGGAGCACAGTACAAGGGCTACGCGATGGTTCCTGTCACTTTGCAGATAGAGGGAGATTACAAGTCTTATTACTATACGATGTTTGAATATCAGACAGGTCTGGAGGATCCGGAAAAGTTCCCGGATGCTATGCTTTATGAGACGCTCGTCTACTATGGTGTCTACTATGCCGAGACCGTGAACTTCCGTGCTCCTTGGAATACGACTGTCATGCTCGCTGCCATGGCTATAGACAATGAGGGACGGTACAGTCGCGTATATCGCCAGAAGTGTCAGTTCAAGAAATATAATGC
>JAFVHZ010000252.1 GCA_017474265.1 Bacteroidales bacterium
AGGCCAGTGGAACTCAGGACCGCCCATTGCAGCCTGGATCATGAGAACTGACTGATAAGCAGGGCTCTGGAATGAAGAACGGCCACGGAGTTTGATGATGTTCGAGCCACCCTGGATAGTTGCATGCTTGATCTCAGCCCACTTGTCCTCAGGAATGTTGTACTCTGCGAGAGGCTTGCCGTCAACAGTGATCTTCGATGCGAATACAGCCATTGCCTCACCGTGACCGCCGTAAGTACGTGCGTTCTCCACCTTGTACTGAGGTACGCCGAGTTCCTTAGCGATTGCTGACTGGAGACGAGTAGAGTCAAGAGCAGCAAGTGATGTCAACTGGTTTGGCTTGAGGCCTGAACGGATGAGTGCTGTAAGAGCAGTCACGTCAGCAGGGTTGAAGATCACAACCACGTGATTTACGTCAGGGCAATACTTTCTGATGTTGTCACCGAACTCAGCAGCGATCTGGCAGTTACCCTTAAGAAGATCCTCGCGGGTCATACCCTCCTTACGAGGAGCACCGCCTGATGAAATGATGTACTTGGCACCAGTGAAGGCAACTTCAGGATCAGTTGTCCATGTGATGTTCGCACCCTCGAATGCGCAGTGATAGAGTTCTTCTGCAACACCGTTCACGCCAGGACCATAGATGTCATAAAGGCAGATGTTTGGAGTGAGGCCGAGCATGAGAGCAGTCTGAGCCATGTTTGATCCGATAGCGCCGCCGGCACCTACGATCACAAGTTTGTCATTAGTCAAAAATTCCATGATTGTATAAATTGTTAGTAATTTCAAGCAAATCTCCGCAAATATAGCAAATTAACTTGACAATACACCTCACCGCTTACTAATCTGAAGCAAAAACACTACAATGCCTCAACATGCCTATTCTTTCGGATCTCATGCTCATCCTGAGCGGGGTTTTCCGCTCAATGGATTGAGGTTTTGGGATGATGGGCGGGAATAGACGCTCCTTCCAGAGACAGGTTTATCACTTAAATCAGAGGGGAGACATATTCTGCCCCCCCCTGATGAAATGAAACAACAGAATCCAATCTGTTTGTTTTCAAAGTTTTATATTAGAAACCGTTAAATTCAATTAGAATTCAAAAGTACCTTCACCCGCTACGAAGTCCTCGTTCTCGAATGTTCCATCCTTACCGAATTCGATGTCTGAGAGTTCAAATTCCTTCTCTTCACCCGCTCCGACAGTCTGGACTGCGAATACCTTATCAACAGCAGCACCTGTTCCGTTAGTAAGGGTGACTGTGAACTTGGCCTCAGTAACAGGATAGATATACAACTCATAGCTCTGAGGAGAAGCAGGATTGATAGTGATGACATTTGCATCGCCGGCACCTGCAACAAGTTTACCGTCAGCGTCAACTGTCATCTCCGCAGTTCCGACAAAATTCTGGTCGCACTCTATCTTGACGATAGTGATGCCTGAAGGCACTGTGAACTTGACCTTTCCAAGAGCAGACACAACTGATGAGAACGCAGCCTCTGTAGTACTTGGAGTGAGCGATGCAGACCAGAGTTCAGAGATGTTCTGAGTGCCGTCAGCAGGAAGATTATATGATATCTTGTCGCTTTCCATAGCATATGCAGTCGATGGATATACTGCGAAACCTGTCGCAGTACTCTCTACAGCAACCACACTCTTAAGAAGTTTTCCTGTGAAAGAGAGATCGGCTGCAGCAGTCAGTTCTTCCTCCTGAAGGACTGCTCCTCCATTCATGAATACAGCAGCCACCTTGTCATTCTCAGCGAATGTTCTGCCTGTACCGGTGAAAGTATAAGTCCTCACATAGTCAGTATCAAAGTTGAAGGTGTAGTAATTAGAGGCCTTGAATTCATATGAACCTGTTCCCAAAGACCTGTCATACACAATACCGTCTGTATCGGTAACCTTCACATTCAGAGTCGCATATGTGCCAGGATAAACAAGCACATTGTAGTTCTTGGCCGCATCAAACGATGTAACGCCTACGGCAGGAGTGAGGGAAACTGTATTTGATGAAGTGGTCGGAGTGCCTACAGTCAGTCTTCCCTTGTCGGTTCCCTCTGTAGTGAAGACCATAGGAGCGTCACCGGTCAGAGGCTTGTCAGCGGTAATCTCCACACTCTCCATGCCCTCAGACAAAGAGAAACGGATGATCGAGAATGCGTTCAGGAAAATGGCACCTGCACTGCCGTCTTCATCAAGATCTGCAAGAGAAACCACAGCGGAAGAAAGGTTCAGACCAGAGGCGAAAGAACCGTTTTCTTCTGCCACCTGTGCTGCAGGAAGGCTGAAGGTCACAGTACCGTCATCAGCCATCTTCGCTGCAGGATAGACTGCGTATGCATCAGTATTGTATCCTTCGTCAACAGACACATAGTTAGGAAGAGTGCTGGTGAATGAAGCGCTTTTTCCGCCACCGGAAGTTGTGCTGAACACTGCTCTATGCGGTGCAACGGCATCACCCTTGAAGCAGACAGCGATAGCATCATTGTCAGACCACACAACGGTGTTTTCAGAAAGGGTAGTCTTTGTGGTAGATGCCACGATGGACACCTGACGGTCCAAAGACGGCTCGATTGATACCTTGTTCTCATGACAAGCAACCACTGTCGCAAGGACAGCAAGAGTAAGAATTGATCTTTTCATAATAATTAGGTGTTACTAGTTTATATTGATTTTGTCGTATTCGAGGAACTTATACCATGAGTACGCGGCTGAACCTTCTGTCTGACGGATGATCCTTTCGTAGATGATCTGTCTTGAAGGAGCGTTGAACTTGTTGGTATTGTTATACATGATGCTGTTGTACTTGGTGTGGTCTATAGGGCACCAGTAAGTGTCATTCGGCTGATAATAGGTCACATCTCCGTATCCTGGCAATCCTATGAAACTGTCCCAGTTCCAGAGACTTCTGTTCACGGTCACATTGCGGTACCATCCGATATCGTGCATGCCATTCACACTGCTGTCCCACTCCTTGCTCGGGTACTCGTCGCCGAGGCGTCCGAAGGCATGACCTCCGGCCTCATGACGGATGAGGTTGCTGGTCTCGGTGTTGTTGGCAGTGACCATGGCGACCGCCATCGAAGCATATGGTTCTCCGAGGGTGCTCGTATTGCTGTAGGCGGCGCGATGGACAGCACCGTTGGAACCGATGCCCTCGGACGTGTTGATGAGCATGATGACAATTGTCCTGTAATATGTAGCGTCATCAGACCATCCGCAGTCATACTTGACCACATCGGCCACAAGATTATAGTTTGGAATACTCACAAAGGTATTACCGGATCCCTTATAAAAAGAACTGAAATATGTGCTCTTCTGTGTTCCCCCCTCAAGAGAAAGCCCCTCATCCGTCGACTGATATGCACCCATGACCACCCTGAACCTGTTTCGGAAGGTCTTGTACGGCTCGACACCGAAGAAGGCCTCCATCGCTGAACGGGCCGAGCGCTCGAACTTGCCTCCCTTAAGAAGGTCCTTCTTCTGATAGCCGTCGCCGACGATGACTATATTCAGAGGGGTATAGCCCGCTGTTGCAGACTGCAGGGTCGTGAATGACTTGTGCTGGTGATATCTGCTTTCATCTATGGCAGTACCTTTGGCTTTCTGGACGATTGCCACCGACTTGCCATAGGTGTAACTTGCACCCTTCTTTATGCTGAAGTCCACATAGGCTGTTCTCTGGGAGTATGTGGTGTTCTCCGCTACGGTAAGGCTGGAATTGCTTCCGGTATAAGTCTGGGTGAGCCAGTCTCCGGCATTGCGCAGTTCGCTTGTAGGGCTGCCGAAATCGTTGGTAACCACATTGACCGCCACTTCTCCGCCTATGTAATCGACAGTACCTGAAGTCTCCACCACGAACTGTCCGCCGTCGGCAAAGGTAAGGGTCTGGGTATCGGATTCCTCGCCACAGGTAAGTACAAGGTCGACACTCATCTGCGACAGGTCGTCGGTCTCTGCAAAGTTTGCATTGAAACGTCCGGTACCGCTGTTCGCGCTTACAGAAGGAGTCGACGAGAAGCCTTTTACATTTTCCATCTTGATGCTGCATGCGCTCATGTCCTCTGCAGCATAGGTAAAGGACATGGAGAACGAGCCTCCCTTGAGCACAGGGATGTCGGATGTCTTCGTGATGCCCATCATCGCGCCCTTCTTAGGCACAAGGTTGGCGAAATCCGAGAGTATCTCTGTGTTGCCGTCGGATATCTCAAGCGCGACTGAAGCGGATGCCCCCTCCGTCGTATAGAACCAGTCGCCCATAGGACTTACGCTCACCGCCATCATATCTCCGTCAAGAACAACATCGTTGACAGTAAGGCTTCCGAGACTTCCATCCTTGTTGTTTATCCTCGCAGAGAACACCTGTGACATGTTGTCCTCTTCCGCACACACCTCAAGGAGAAGTTCCATAGCGCGTGCAGGACGCACAATGTAGTCTATCTTGATATCCACCGTAAGGATACCGTACATCGGCTTGGCATAAGGAGCGTAGACCACATTGTCAAGATATTCAGAGACAAGAGCCACGGACTGTATCTGGTCCATGATTGCGCTTATCTTCTCGGCTGCAGTCTCAAGTGTCTCCAGTTTCATTTCAAGTTCCGTGAGGTCAGGCTCCATATTGTCCAGACTTTCCGTGATCTCCTGGATGAGAGCCTTGTCTGCAGAGTCCAGATTGAGGGTGTAGTATTTGGACGGCTGGAACTCAAAGGCCTGTGCGGAAGTCTTGACGGTCTGTCCATTTACGGAAGATTCAACAGTCACAGTCATAGAGGTGTGCTCCCCCGGCCAGACAAGGAGGTTCACCTCGCCACCGGAGAATGTCGCAGAACCTTCAGCCGGCCTGAGTGTGACCGACTGCGATGCTCCCGACCATGTGCCGCCGGCATCGATTACAAGCCTTCCGTCGGCATCGTACTCCAGAGGGGCCTTTCCTGCAAGAGGGGCCGTACCGGTAAGGGTCACTGAAGTCACATCCTCTGAAAGGGTGAACCTGAGGATGGAAAGGGCATTCCGGAAGGTCGCCATGGCGCTTGCGTCGTCACGTATGTCCGCAAGGGATATCTTCGCAGAGGCAAGGTTGAGGCCTGCAGCGAACGTACCGTCGGTGCGGATCTTCTGCTCCGAAGGGAGGGTGAAGTCCGGAAGACCGTCTTCTGCCACGGCATCGTCAGGATACACGGCATAGGCCGTTTCGTCGTATCCTCCTTCCTCGCTGAGTATCTTCAGAGGAAGAAGGCCTGTGAAGTCTGCACTTCTGGTCGTTTCCGTCAGGGAGGTCGAGAACGGGTGGACCGATGCCCCCTGCTGAGGATGGTTGAAGACCAGAGAGACCTTGTCTCCGTTTTCCCACTTCACAGTGCCGCCGTCAAGAAGGGTCTTGGTCTGGGCGGCGGTGATGATGACCTCGCGCACCTGCTCCTCAGGCGGATTGAACCCGCCCTCGTCCACGCAGGACGAGGCGAGGGTCATGAATGCCGCAAATATCGATATGTATCTTATCTTCTTCATGGGGTGCGGGTTAGAATGCGAAGATGAAACGGACCGGATGAGTGTTAGACTTCATACGGCTAGAGAAATACCCCGTAATAGGATTTAAATAAGGGGCATAAGTTGATGAAGACTGCTGCTCAGAAGAAGTCCAATAATTCGTATTGCTTAGACTTGTTCCACTCACAGCCGTCAACAACCCATTCAATGTCGAACTTTGGGCAGTAATAATATCCATCTCAGCAATCGAAGGAATATACCAACTTGAGGTTCCACTTGGCAATGTTACCGAATTATTATCAAGTGATGTGATTATGTCTGACGTCAGAGATTTAGCGGCAGCAAAGCCTCTCAATGCCAAAGTATTATTATATCCCATCATCTTATTTCCCTGTTCTGTTCGAATAAGTCCGTCACTAGTATTTACACATCCATACAATGATTGATAATTATTCTCAAGAGCCCAAGTAGTGGCATAACCTGCAAACGCATCACTTATCCATTTACATGAAGTTCCCTCTTTCAATCCTATCGCTATACCATGCGTACAGTCTTCAGGAAGTTTAGTATCGGTAGCACGAGGGCTTGAATCAGAGATTACGATTCCGACGATAGTAGAGCCGCTCGGCTTGCTTGAAGCATTAGAGCAGAAGCCTATTGATCCGTCGCTGTGTTTCAGGACGTAGTCTCCTATACTGAATGGAATCCATGCCTTGGTCACTGTCACCTTGAAAGTAGAAGACACTTTCTTATAGGCATTCTGCATACTGTTGGATGTCTCTGCCGTTATATAAGCAAATGCTCCATTCTCATCAGAAACAGCCTTGACAGTACCATTCTCATCGACGGTCACAGCAGAAGGATTAGAAGAAGTCCATGTTACAGACGCAAAAGTAGGATAAACTCCGTCTCCGCCATCGGAAGTGAAGACAGGGGTAATCGATGTACTACCACCGGAAGCGAGTTCGATTCCTCCTGAACCTATCACATTTCCGCTTTCCTTAAATGAAATTCCTGTCACATAATAAGGCTCAACCGTCACATTTATGTTTCTGAATTTACCACTACCCTTCGGATATGTGTAATCATACTGAACACCGTCTCTCTCTATAGGCTGGACACTTACTTTGATGGTTTCGGTTCCCACCTTATTATTGCTGTTGGTAGTCAACCAACCATTTTCATCGATAGTAGCAAATCCCTGCCTGCTATATGTGTAGGTTATTCTAAACAGGCTTTCATCCACATCTTCAGGCAACATCGTAGCCGCAAGGCTCTTTCCTTGGTTAAGTTTCATAGTAAGGCTGCCGTCGGTATCCGCAAGATTCTCTACCTTGATGCCTTTAGGCTGTACAGCAATAATCCTGACTGGGTGTGTCAGCACTATAGGATCTGCACCGGCAATCGTACACCTCAGAGTCAGAGGCGTATATTCCTTTTCGGATATGTTATAATTGATGAGATTTCCATGGACAGTACCATCCGCATCCACCGATGCAAAGTCTGTTGCCTCGATATTGTTCGATTTAAGATTTCCAATTTCCCATGTTATGTATTCCTCAGAGATATAAGTCGGACTCTGTATCTCAAACTTGACCTCCTCGCCAAGTTCCACATAATCCGGTCCGCTTATCTTTATACTTGAATTCACTTTCACGGTGCATGACGCATTCACTTTCTGGCCCCATTCGTTGGTGCCTTCGGAAGTGGCGGTGATGACTGCGTTGCCGACTTTTTTTGCCGAGATTGTGCCGTCCTGGGCCACTGAAGCGACTTCACTGTCGCTGGATGACCATATCACATTCTTGTTGTAGACATCGGACGGATTTACTGTGGCGATGAGTTTTTCCTCCTGGCCATCATCGAGTTCGATGTTGATTGCAGAAAGGCTGATGTCATCGACATATACAAGGCCGCTGCGATTCTTTGGAACGACCTCCACGAATTTGGTGGTAAGATCTGTCTTGCCGACCGCAATCGAGAGTGCGAGTTTGGCACCGGTCCTCTTGTAGAAGAAATCATCCTTGAGATTGTTGTCAAGGGTGACGTTTATGATGCCGTCTGACGAGGCTGTGATGCCGGTGATGTGGTAGTCGAACATGGTCGGAGCCTTTGTGATGGCATCCGCGTAATATCCGATGGCCTTGACTTCGTTGTTCCAGAGGGATGTCTGGGCGAGGGCCGTAGCGGCTGATGCCGGACGGACGATGTAACTGAGCCTGATGGACGACTCAGGGTCTCTGAGCATATATCCTTCGGATGTCGTACCGCTGTCGTCAAGGGTATAATAGGCTATCGCATTTTCTTCAGAGTATTCAGACATGAAGGTCACCGACTGGATGAGGTCGAGAAGTTCTTCAAGGTCATCGATCTTTCCTTCGAGGGCTGTCACCCTTTTATTGAGGTCGTCCAGCGCGCTTTCACATGCCTGGACGCGGGCAGCAAGGTCAGAGAGAGTGGTTTCCGTCTCTGCCAATGCGCTTGCTGCGGATCTGTTGACTGTTGCGGCTGCGGACTGGTCGAATGCATCCGGGTCCTGTGCCGCAGTGGCGATGATCCTTCCGTAGGTCTCTCCCACTTCCGCTACCGTCGCCGAGAGAAGCGCTTCAATGGCCTCCGCATCCGCGAGGGCGGCATCCATGTTTTCTGCAAGGGCATCGATTTCTTCACGTGCCACGCCTTCCTTGAGGCCGGCCTCGATATCGGATGCCAGACCTTCAACGCTTATCTTCTGTCTTGAAAGCGCCTGACGGTAGCCTGTAGCGAGAACTTCTGTTTCTTTCTTTGCTACCATTGCAGGGTAGTAGGAGTCGAGATTCTTTCCGAGCCATGACTCTGCGCCGTCTCCGACTTTCCTGAGGGCCTGTCTGATCTGTCTGTCCATGGCTTCGCCGTCATCGGCGGCCTGTATGCGGGCGCTCACTGCGCCTATGGCGACAGCAAGGGATTTCTGTTCGGCAAAAGTCCCCAGAGTCGCTTCCGTCCAATCTGCAGAGCCTTTGAGGACGAGTATATGTTCCTTCATCGTCCCTATTGCATCAGCGAGTACCGGGTCCTCATTTTCAAGCACTTCCTGAAGGGCCTCGACATCCGAGACCGTAGCCTGCATGGAAGCGGCCTGCTCCTGAAGGCTGGCGATGCCATTGATTCTTCCTTCCTGCTCCGGCTCTCCGAGTCCGTCATTGACACATCCTGTATGAGACACAACAATAGCGGCCATTATAGATAACAGCCTGACCAGATTATTCTTCATAACCCTGTATATTTTTCATTAAAAGCACTTTTCGTACTTTATATCCGTAACTATCAAAGGCAAAGTTAATTATTTTTTGTCATTAACAAACAATCAAGGGAGATAAAATCATGATTTATGGGTACATCAGAGTCAGCAGCGACAAGCAGACCGTAGAGAATCAGAGGTTTGAAATCGAAAACTTCTGCAGGGCGCAGGGAATGAAAGTGGACGGCTGGATCGAGGAGACCATCAGCGGGACCATGGCATACAGCAAACGACGGCTTGGGACTCTTTTGAGCCGGGTGCAGAAAGATGACCTGATCATATGCGCAGAACTGTCCCGTCTGGGAAGAAACCTGTTCATGATCATGGAAATCCTGAACATCTGCATGAGCAAGGAGTGCAAGGTATGGACCATCAAGGACAATTATCGGCTTGGTGATGACATTCAGAGCAAGGTGCTGGCCTTTGCTTTCGGGCTCTCTGCGGAAATCGAGCGTAACCTCATCAGCCAGAGGACAAAGGAGGCTCTTGCCAGGAAAAAGGCAGAGGGCATCAGGCTCGGCAGGCCCGCAGGCAGCAGGACCGACATGAGAAAATACAAACTGTACAGCAAGCGCGACCTGATAGCGCGGCTTCTGGAGTCCGGAGTCCCGATGCAGCAGATAGCGCGGATATGCAAGGTGGACAGGAACACAGTGGGAAGGTTTGTCAAGGTCTGCATGACAGGTTCATCTGAGCCTTCTTCATGAAAAAAATCGTCCTTTTACTTGCAGCAGCAGTTGCCCTCGCATCATGCGTGAAGGAAAACACCTTTGAACAGACCCAGCCAGCCGACGGCCTCGTGACCATCAAGGCTCTTGCTATGGATACCAAGACCACCCTCG
>JAFVHZ010000253.1 GCA_017474265.1 Bacteroidales bacterium
AAGAAATTGATGATATAGAATACGAATTAGAAAATGAAATCTTAAATAATGAATTAAGGAATTTAAATGCTAAAGTAAATGACTTAGCCACCGAGAAGGAACTCACTGAAGGCCTGCATGGCGAATATGTTCATTCTTGCGGCTGTGGCGGATGTCACGGACACGACGGCGACTGTGGCGGATGTGAAGGCGGCTGCGGAGACCACGACGGTGACTGCGAATGCGGTTGCCATTAATATGAGATGAAGACTGCCGTCGTCATATTGAACTGGAACACGGAAGGATTCCTGAGGGATTTCCTTCCGGGTCTTCTGCGTTCTGTGGCGAAGGTGGAAGGCGCTGAAGTCGTCGTTGCCGACAATGCATCGACTGACGGAAGCATAAAAGTGATGTCCGAAGAATTTCCGCAAGTGAAGACTCTGCTTTTCGAGAAGAATCTCGGTTTCACCGGAGGCTACAACAGGGCTTTCAGGGAACTTCGGGATACAGACAGGCCGGAATACTTCCTGCTGATAAATTCGGACATTGAAGTTACTGAAGACTGGCTCGGTCCCCTTGTTGAATGGATGGACAGTCATCCCGATTGCGGAGCGTGCGCACCGAAACTGCACAGTTGGCAGGAAAGGGACAAGTTCGAATATGCCGGGGCTGCAGGAGGATACATCGACAGGTTCGGCTATCCTTTCTGCAGGGGACGCATCATGAAGCATCTCGAGGAAGACCACGGGCAGTACGACTCCCCTGCCGATGTGTTCTGGGCAACAGGAGCATGTCTGATGGTACGGAGCAGGGTATTTGAAAGTCTGGGAGGTCTGGACGAGAGATTCTTCGCCCACATGGAAGAGATAGACTTGTGCTGGAGGATGCAGTTGGAAGGATGGAAAGTGACCGTGGTACCGCAATCCGTGGTTTACCATGTCGGAGGAGGCACTCTACCGGCCACTTCACCGTTCAAACTTTACCTCAACTACCGCAACAACCTCCTGATGCTCTGCAACAACCTTGCAAAGACATATGCACTCAAGATGTCCAGGAGCGGAATGAATGCTGAAGATGCTGCAGAAAAGGGCCTCAGAAAGGCCGGAAGATTGATATTCCAGAGAAAATGTCTAGACGGGCTCTCTGCAATTGTCTATCTGATGACCTTCAGATGGGATTGTTTCAAGGCAGTTCTGAAGGCACATAAAGACTGCAACTCGCTACGCACAGACATAAGCAAGGAAGACATGAAAGGGTATCTCGGCAGAGTCAGGAAAAGTGCGGAAGTCAAGGGCATATACCGCAGATGGATTGTCCTGCAGTCTCTGATAGACGGCAGAGACACTGCAAAAGGAATAAAGGAGAAAGATTTCTATAAGATTTAAGATTATGAAGATCGTCATCGCAGGAGCAGGTGAAGTAGGTTCTCACCTTGCAAAGATGCTCAGCAATGAGGCAAACGACATCACCGTCATTGACTCGGACCAGGAAAGGCTCGAGACTCTGCGGAGTCATACCGATGTGGTCACCGTAGAAGGCAACCCATCAGCAATCTGCACTCTTCGCGAAGCGCGGGTGGATCACGCGGACCTGTTCATTGCTGTCAACCCATCTGTCTCTCAGGATGTAAATATAGTCAGTGCGATACTGGCAAAGAGACTGGGATGTCAGAAGGCCACTGCACGAATAAACAATGAGGAATATCTTTCCTATGAGAACAAGTACCTTTTCACGGAAATGGGCATCGACCTGATGTTCTATCCGGAAAAGATTGCTGCCGGTGAGATCGTGGAACTCCTGAAGAGAAGTGCGTCCGCAGATTCACTGGACTTTGCCCGCGGCAAACTGCAGATAGCAGTCTTCAAGTTGGAGGAAGAATCTGCGATGCTTGGAATGAATATGGCAGAATTCAGCGCTGTAGCAGCAGCAGACGGACTGAAATTCAGGGTAGTGGCGATCTCAAGAGGCGACCAGACAATCATTCCTAGATTTGACACGAAGTTCAAGTATCACGACCTTGTATTCATCATTTCCAAGAGGGAGGGCATGGACATGCTCATGAAATATCTCGGAAAGAAGAATGTGGAAGTGGACAGGGTCATGATCCTTGGAGGA
>JAFVHZ010000254.1 GCA_017474265.1 Bacteroidales bacterium
ACATCAACAACAACTATATCGTCCTCGGAACAAAGAAGGGTATCATAAAGAAGACTTCTCTGGAGGCTTATTCACGTCCTCGTACAAACGGTGTCATCGCAATAACCGTACGTGAGGGCGACGAACTCCTCGAGGCAGTTATGACCAACGGCCATAGCGAGATCCTCCTCGCAGGCCGCAAGGGAAGGTGCTGCAGGTTCGACGAGTCGGATGCGAGGGCACTCGGAAGGACTGCATCCGGAGTCCGCGGCATAAATATTGATGAGGATGACGAGGTTGTAGGAATGATAACCTATGATCCTACGGCTGAGGATGCGGCATCACATAGCATCCTTGTAGTCAGCGAGCATGGATATGGAAAACGCTCGGATTTCGATGAATACCGCAAGACGAACAGGGGAGGAAAGGGTGTCAAGACATTGAACATCACTGAAAAGACCGGTGATCTTGTGTCAATCAAGAATGTCACTGACGAGAATGACCTGATGATCATAAACCGTTCGGGCCTCACTATCAGAATGGCGGTTTCCGGCATCAAGGTGGCCGGACGTGCAACTCAGGGTGTACGCCTGATCAACATCAAGGAAGGTGACTCCATTGCGGCGGTTTCTGCAGTCAACAAGTCTGAGGAAGATCAGGTGCAGACTGAGACTCCGGCGGAAAATGCAACAGAACAGACTAACGAATAATCACTTAATACACCAAAAGTTATGAAAAGAATTTTGATCGCATTGGCAGTGCTGCTCTCAGTACAGGTGGCTGATGCACAGGTAAAGACTCCGGATGCGGCAAAGAAGGCGGTAGAATCTGCTGAAGAGGCTGCTAAGAATGAGAAAAAGGCCCTTAAGGTAGGTACATGGATCAAGTTGGCAGAGGCTTATGTTGATGCATATTCTGCTCCGGCAGGTGCAGCATGGCTCGGTGCTACGCAGCAGGAACTCATGCTCGTCATGGGTAATGACAAGCCTACAGGTGCTGAAGATGTTGTAGTCGGCGGTGAGCCGTACCGCAAGGAAATCTATGCAACAAAGGAATATTATTATAACCAGAACGGACAATTGGCAATCATCAATGTGACAAAGCCTGTATTCGAGGATCCTCTTGCAAATGCAGTTGCTGCATATGCAAAGGCTTATGAGGTTGATGCAAAGCAGTCAAAGGTGAAGGATATCTGTGCCGGTCTTGACAATATTTCAAAGAAGTATCTTGACGAAGGTATGACCAAGTACCAGTTGGGTGACCTCAAGGCAGCAAGCGCACTCTTTGAAAAGGCAGCAGGTGCTGCTGCAACAGCCCCTCTTTCTCAGACAGATACGACTGCGCTCTACAATGCAGGCTACACAGCATGGGCAGTTCAGGACTATGAGAGAGCAAAGGGCTTCTTCGAGCAGTGCCTTAAGGCAGGTTACTACTATGATGGTGGTGAGGTATATGCAAAACTTGGTGAAGTATATACAAAACTCGGTGATGCAAAGAAGGGCGCAGAACTTCTTGAGGAAGGATTCGTGAAGTTCCCTCAGAGCCAGAGCATCCTCATCGGCCTCATCAACTACTATATCGAAAGCGGTGAGAATGCAGACAGACTCTTCGTGCTCATCGACGGAGCCAAGAAGAATGAGCCTAACAATGCTTCCCTCTATTATGTTGAAGGAAACATCTATAAGGAACTCGGAAACGTGGAGAAGGCGATCGAGGCTTACTACAAGTGTTCTGAGATCAACCCTGCATATGAGTTCGGTTACATCGGAGCAGGTATCCTTTACTATGATCAGGCTGTCAAACTTTCTGAGGAGGCATCCAACGAGTTCGATGACAAGAAGTATGAGGCACTCGTGGCTCAGTTCGAGCAGTCACTCAAGAATGCTCTTGAGCCGTTCGAAAAGGCATATGCTGTGTCTAAGGACAATGAACTCAAGGTGAATATCGCTGAGTACCTCAAGAACATCTACTACAGATTCATCAGCAACGGTCCTGAGTATGAGGCTGGCTACAAGAAGTATGATGAGGTTGTAAAGACACGTCAGGCTAACTAGTCGGAAAGAAAAGAACTGATTGAAAAAGGGGAGACGGTCATACCGTTTCCCCTTTTTCGAATGCCTTCACTATCTTTGCGACGAGAGGATGTCGGACTATGTCTTCATTTCTGAATGTGATTGTCCGTATTCCCTTGATGTCCTTGGTAAGTTCAATGCCTTTGAGAAGTCCGGAATCCTTTCTGTTAGGCAGGTCTATCTGGCTGGCATCTCCCGTTACGATGAATTTTGCATCGCATCCCATTCTGGTCAGGAACATCTTCAACTGTCCCAGGTTTGTGTTCTGGGCCTCATCCAGAATGACGCATGCGCGGTCAAGTGTGCGGCCCCTCATATATGCAAGAGGCGCTATCTGAATGGTGCCTTCTGCCATGAATTCCTGGAGGCGTTTGGCGGGAATCATGTCTCCCAGAGCATCGTAGAGCGGCTGGAGATATGGGTCAAGTTTGTCCTTCAGGTCTCCAGGCAGGAAACCAAGCCGTTCGCCGGCCTCTACGGCAGGACGGGTGAGTATGATCCTTTTTATTTCCCTGTTCTTCAGGGCTCTGACAGCCAATGCGATGGCAATGTATGTCTTTCCTGTTCCGGCTGGTCCTACAGCAAAGATGAGGTCATTTTCGAAATAGGCCTTCACCATTTCCTGCTGGGTGCGGTTCCGGGCCTTTATCGGCTTGCCGTCATTTCCGTGAACGATGACCGAATCTCCGCTCAGACGGAATCTGTCAGGTGTGGATTCACCATCGAACAGGTCCTCCACGTCATAAGGATTGACACTGGTCTTATGCTTTCTTCTTTCAATCAGCATATTCAGTTTTGTTATGAATCCTTCCACATCGGCCTCCTTGCCGTCCAGAATGATTTCATTGCCTCGTGCTATAACCTTGAGTTCTGGAAAATAGCCCCTGAGAGCCTCAAGATTCCGGTTTCCCGGGCCATAGATTTCCAGAGGATCGATGGCTTCAAGCGTTATGGATTGTTTACTCATTTATTGTGGTTTTTACTCTATCGTATGTTGTCATCATCTTGTCATAGTCCCAGGCTCCTGTCCATTCGTCCTGTCTGCCTGTGTATTCTTCTATCGGTATGACAGTGTAATTTCTGCCGAAACCTCCCGGTCTTGAGCACCATAGCCATGTAAGTTCCGGAGGCAGTGCTTCAATATCACCATTGCGGTGTCTTGCTATTTTCAATGTCACCATCAGTTCCAGTTGGGTGTTCGGTGCGCTCATGTTTGAAACTGCATTCCCCAAGGAATATGCCACAGGCACGCCCTTGACCACTGATGTGTCCTGTACTACATGGGGATGTGCCCCTAAGATAAGGTCTGCCCCGCAGTCAACGAGCCATGTTGCTGTTTCTTCTTGTGTGCAGGAGTGCTTCAGGACGTATTCCGGGCCCCAATGAGGCAAAGCGACGATCAGGTCTGCCCCTTTCTTTTGAGCCTGCCTGAAGGCATCTTCAAGAAATGTCCTTTCCCCGATGTAGTTTGTCTTAGGCCATATTTCATCCCGTCCCAGGTTTGTGCCGTATGTCATATTGATGAATCCGATCCGGATGCCTTTCCTCAGTACCATGAGCGGTGTATTCGCCTTTCTTTCCTCCTCGCTCCCAGCAACTCCCGTGAAAAGCACTCCCTTTTCTTCTCCCAGCCTTCTGTATATTTCTGCCGTTCTTGCGGCGCCTTTGCTTCCTTTGTCGAATATATGATTGTTTGCCGCCAGGAAAATATCAAACCCGACATCCGCCAGATAGTCAGCGAATGAATCTGGTGCGGAGAAGCATGGGTATCCTGTGTATGGTTTGCCTCCCAATGTGAATTCCATGTTCGCTATTGCAAGGTCCGCTTCCGATATCCTGTCTTTGATCAGTTCGAAGTAGGAACTGAAATCATATGATCCGTTATTTTCTGCAACCGTTATCTGCTGGGCATGCATCATCACATCCCCGAGGAAACATAATGAGAGTGTGTCTGCACGATAGAGGTCTGGAGAGCGGGTAATGGCGTTCTTCCATGCATTTTTCATCATTATTTCCTGTGCGTTGATGAAACTCCCTCCATGTGTGGATATGCAGATGACGATCGAAATTGCCGATATTATGTGGATATGCTTCTTCCTCAATGCACGACTGTTTATTTTCAATGCAAATATATCAAAGAAATTTTTGTCTCAGTCCATTAATTCGTTAAATTTGCACGAATATGCCTAATTTGTCGGAATATGAGAAGTATACATATTATGCTTGCGCTTCTTGCGCTGATGACATTTACCGGATGCGATTTCATGCGCAAGGTGGCCGGTCGCCCTACAAGTGAGGATATCGAGAACAGGAGGATAGAGATACTGAAGGCTGAGGAGGCTGCTCTGATGGCTCGTCTTGATTCGTTGCGTGAGGCGGAGCAGAAGATGTTGAGGGACTCTCTTGAGGCTCTTGATTCCATCCGTCAACTGGGAGGTTCGATACTCAATCCTGCCGCAATGGGAGGTCTGTTCGCTACGAAACTCGAGGCCAGATACTATATTATTCTTGGATCTTTCAGGACAAGGTCCTATGCTGAAAACCTGTTCAATGTGGCCAAGGATGCCGGTTACAGGCCTGCTCTCATAAGTTTTGGCAATGGTGGTCTGATTGCGGTCGGAGTCAGCCCTGTAAACAGGCTCCAGGATGCTCTCGCCGCTCTTCATGAGGTGAAGAATAAGCCGATTATTCAACGTCTTAACGATAAATGTCATCGTTGGGATAGCGAGAACGACGGTCTTACGCTTGGACTTTCTTCGTTGCTACCGAGTATTATGACGCAAGGGTTAGTTGGTTATTACTAC
>JAFVHZ010000255.1 GCA_017474265.1 Bacteroidales bacterium
TGAGCCAGGATCAAACTCTTCATTGTATAATCTTTATTATATCTCTAGTCCGTCCTGACACTCTCAATTCTTTCAAAAGAATCGACGCTTCTCGATAAATTGTTTTTCTCGGTACTTGCTTCTTGTACAGTAAATCAGTCTTTTCAATGAACTTGTCGTTGCCAAACTTGGAGTGTTTGTGTACCCCGTTTTTCGTTTGGGATTGCAAAGGTAGACATTTTTTCTTTACCTCCAAATTTTTATGCAAAATATTTTTCACTTTTTTCGACGAAAAAACTCCCGAAAGTCCGTAATACTTTGAACTTTCGGGAGTTATGAAATTGTTACAATTTTGTTAAGGTTTAAAAATTATATTTCACCATCACGTTGACCCTGTGATTGCCTACCCAATGGAGATCCTTATCGGCAAGAGCAAACTTATTGAGACATCCGTCATCATATTTGCCGTACTGTACGGAAGTCCACTGGTACTCCAGACCGATGTTCATCTTTCCTATATTATATATGATCTGAGGATTGATCCTGTACATCTGATTGATGTTGGAGAATCCGTTGCTGCAGAAATAGACATCATCCTTTGACAACGGACCGGTAACTGCCTCTGCAAGTCCCAGGTTCTTTACATATCCGAGGAAGAGGACGCCCTGCCATTTCTTTCCATAACTCATCGAGAGCCATGAAGAAGAATTGCGCATAGACGCATACTCCCAACTTCCGTCTTCCTTATTCTCCCCGACCTTCGCATATCCGCTCATGAGGTTCATGTGTTCACCACCTTCTCCGAAAGTAGTCTTGGCCTTCACGGCGAACTTCTTATATGTATATTGTGTATAGACATATCCGAGAACCGAGGTCTTGCGGTCAGAAACCTTCACCTTGGACTCGACCTGCTTTGTTGCACCATGCACTGACGACACCTCGTCAGGTACAGTCACCATTGCGGTTCCGAACACCCTAGGCTTGATGCTCACCACATCTACTCCGGCCCTGAGGAGAAATCCCTTGGACTTATATGCTACTGCAGCATACATCTCCGGAGTCTTTCCATATTTCATATAGATTGCAGAAGTTCCGGCTGGACCGGCAGACTGATACTGCTGCTGCCAGATGGCTGCCGCAGAAAGCACCCAATGGTCTCCAAGGTTGGCATCCATCTGCACGAGAGGAGTCCTAGAGAACGGTCCGAACGGAGCGCCGACCTCAAGACTGAAAAGGTGAGGATGATCGGCAGCCATAGGATGCCACGCCTGACCGATCTTCAATCCGACTGAAGCCTTCTCATCTTTACTCATCGGAAGATCTTTCCAGGTGATTGTAGCATATGCCTGACGGAGACGGGCTGTAGCAGTGCCGCCTATCTTTGAATTTCCAGGGAAATAGTCTCCTGCCGCCGCTCCTGAAGCGCTTGACAGTCCCGAATAGAAGTCACCTTCTATCTTGGCTCCGAAATGAACATTGCCGATATTATATCCAGAAACATCAACGCCAAGACGAGATGTAAGAGCCA
>JAFVHZ010000256.1 GCA_017474265.1 Bacteroidales bacterium
CCTCTTCCCATTCCGTAGTCGCCTGCACAGGATCTACCTTAAGCATTCCGCCCAATCCATTCCAACATTGAAGGGCATGTTCCCACTGCGGATCACGGACAATCATGGCCATGTAGTATATCCACTTGTCTACCTGTCTGAAATAATATTTGTCGAAATGTTCCTGAAGGTAGTCATCATAATCTGATGGATCTTCGAAGTCACGGTATAGTCTGTACAACTCGCATAAAGATTGAAAAAGACGTGGGGTTTCTCTTTTGTCGATATAGTCATTTTCGAGCATAGATGCGATGAAGTGGGCCTTATAGGCCGGATTGATAATCTCCGATCTGAAAGGAGCGACATCCTTGAGTTCGTGAATGAACTCGCGCATAAGAGGGATATTCTTCCAGAGATTACCATCTTTGTTGTTATTGATCATATGATCCACTAGGTCACCAGCGTGTCCGTCAGACCATTCACATACTACATCCTTATTCTTGCTGAAGAAGAATACGTTTCGGCCCTGCTTTGAAATACGTTCATTCGATGTGTCAAATTCTGGTGTACCGAGCACCTGCCAATGTCGGTTGATTCTGAATGTGCGATCCCTATAGTCAAAGACCATCTCATCTTCACCGATTGATGCAACAGTCAATTCTCTGCCATACACAGTAAAAGTATATCCCGGCACCAGAACATCAGTATCAACATGTTCCCATGACTTGATCCTGTTGCCGACTCCCGAATCAATGGATGTCTCTATCTTGATTATATTGAAGTATTGCTGCATTATATTTCCTGTATCCAAGATAAATTATCACTCTGAAAAGTTACGCACCTTGGCGGTCTCACCTGGAGGAGGAGTTTCACCCGGGAGAAGAGGTGCAAAAACGGTCCTTTCTGTCGTTACGCGACCATCTATATCTACCGCAGAGTTCAATAGAGTAACAAGGTAGGCTTCATTTTCTCGTGCACATCGGTACATGTCATTAATGACCTTTCGGAGTTCAAGAAGCATCTTGATGCAAAGATGCCACTTATCTGTGGAAGTATCAAGCATTAAAAGTAATTTCTCACAGCAAACTCATACTGCTCTATGAAAATCTGCTTGAATGCAGCAATATTGTTCTGTTCATAGAACATCAGCATTGCCTTCTTATATTCCACTGAATCCACTGTACGGAACGAAATCGGACAATAACCCCACGCTATAAGAATGGCATTGCTGCTGATTCTCGCAGTGCGTTTGTTACCATCAGTGAATGCATGTATATATGACAACAATACGAGAACCAGCAGTGCCTTCTCAAAAACATTATCCTTTCCGTTAATCAACTGGCATGTATCCTCCAATGCCTCTCTGATTTGGAATTCATTATCAAGAGGACGATAGTTCGTACCGATTATACCGACACGCCTCTTTCGGATACCATTACCCACACCCAATTCCTTGGTCAAGATGCTCGGTGAGATCCGCAGACAGATGCGCGTCCATCCTGATGAAGAACTATTGAATGACAAGCAGTTGGATATGCTGGATACGATTACAAAAATATATCGTCAGCAGAAGAACCATTTCAATAGTGGAGACTCTCGCGAGAGTATCCCTAATAGGATTGTAAGCGTCAGCAAGCCTTACATCAGGCCGATAGGCAGAGGTAAGGAGACCAAGACTGTAGAGTTTGGAGCGAAGTGCAACAATATATTGAATGATGGTAACTGGGAAGAGTACACTACCAAGCGGGAACTTGCCAGAGTGAGAGCAACAGCGATGGAAGGCTCATTTGGAACTCAGAAAGAACATTACGGACTTCGAAAGATAGCGGCGAGGATAAAATCGACAGAGATCATGCTGATCTTCTTCGGTATCCACACAGCAAATGTGGTCAACCTTGCAAGACGAGAGTCAGTCCAAGTAGC
>JAFVHZ010000257.1 GCA_017474265.1 Bacteroidales bacterium
ACTATGCCTAATGTATCAGTTAAGTCTCTCCCGTAGATGCGCTGAATCAGCACGGGGAGGCAAGGTTAAGCGATCACGCTATGCCTGATTATTCCGAACTGATATTCTCTTCCTTCGGGAAACCACTGACAGCCAAAGACGGCAAACATTCTCTGAGGATCAAGAACATTGACGGTGCAAAGCGTACTGTCATCGCTGATGTCAATACCGCCAGTGTAGGAGGCGATAGCCTGACCATGTCCTTTGACGAGATTGCCGACATCCTCAACGGTGACAACTGGGAAGAAGCGAAGCCAAACCCAAGCGGAAACAAACTCGTGACCGATGAAAGGTATGCTGAACTCAGGGAACGCATGAGAAAGAAACTCGGCGGTCAGATGAACATAGGCATTGATCCCGAAATCCTTGCAATAGGTACGGAAATGGCCGTGTATCACATAGAGAAGGGAGCGAGGAAATTCATAGATTTTGCACAGGGAATGATTGAGGATTTGGGCGACATGATTCGCCCATACCTCAAGGCGTTCTACAATGGCGCGAGGGAACTCCCCGAGGTTTCTGAAAGCGGACTCGCAGATGAAATGACCCCGTACGACGAAGTACGCACTTTTGATTTGTCTAATTTTGGCAAATCTGTGCCCGATGCATTTGCAACCGCTGAACATGTCGTAAAGGAGCAGGAGGTCGCCAAACAAGTAGAAAAAGCGACAGATGCCATAAAGAAAACCCGTCAGAAGCCGAAGAAATCAAAATCAGTGGCTTCTCCTATTTCAGATATGGGCGATCTATTCAGCGGCCTTGACGAAGATGTTTCACCAAATGATATAGACAATGGACAACGCAAGAACGAGAATCGAAAGGTGGGAGAAGGAACACAACATGAAGATGTCCGACCTGCCGGAGAGCCAGTGGCTCGACACGATAACGGAAATCCTTCCTCTGACAAGACAGGAGGCGACGGAACTCCTGCAAAGCATGAGAGCGCAAAGCAAGTAAAGAAGCCTGTTGTAAAGAAGAATACGCGCAATAACCATGTTGAACGTGGTGTCTCCTTTGCCCCTACCGCAAACGGAGAAAGGATAAAGGCTAATATCGCGGCTATTCGCCTGATGAAGCAACTCACCGAATCAGGTAAGGAGGCTTCCAAGGAAGATATGGCCGTACTACGCCAGTTCACAGGCTGGGGCGGCCTCGGAGGTTTCTTCAACAACACCTATTCTCCTCTGTATGAAGAGTTGGCTTCACTTGTAACTCCAGAAGAATTGCATGAAGCAGCATTCAGCGTCAATTCGGCCTACTACACACCCGTAGAAATCATTGATACGCTCTGGGACATAGCAAAGAACCTCGGATTCAAAGGCGGCAGGATTCTTGAGGGCAGCGCTGGCATAGGTAACATTCTCGGATCAATGCCGAAAGCAATGAACGAGGCAAGTGATATCACTGCAGTTGAGATTGACAGTCTTACCGGAAACATCCTGAAACTCCTGTATCCTGACGCAGATGTGCGTATTGAGGGATTCCAAGACTCCGACATAGACAATAATAGCATTGATCTTGCCATTACTAACGTTCCATTCGTGGCGGACCTTACAGTGTATGACAAGACTGAGAAAGACCTCACGAACCGTTTCGGGGGCATCGTGCAGGACTTCTGCATAGCGAAGAATATCCGCAAACTCAAAGAAGGCGGCATTGGTATCTTTATCTCGGCAAAGGGCAGTCTTGATTCTGCAAAGAGCAGAAAACTCCGCAGGTGGATAATCAACGAAGGCAATTCAGATGTCATCGGTGCATTCCGTCTAAATAATGAGACATTCATCGGAGCACCTGTAACCACAGACATCATTGTAATACGCAAGCGCGTGAATGGCGTGAAGTCACCTAATGCCATTGATGTTCTCGACACCGCAGTTGAGCGCAACGTTACTATTAACTTCGGCGAAGAGTATGACAGAAAGGCAGGCGCTTGGGTAAAGCGCGAAGAAACATACCCTCTTGACTACAACAAGTATTTCATCGAACATCCCGAAGCAATGGGAGGTGTAATGATGTACAATGGCGAGAGGGAGAATGAGACTTACAGGGCGACAAGCAGTGCGCTCTGGCCAAAGGATGGCATTGATCAGGCAAAGGCGCTTGCAAAATGGGCAAAGTCACTGAGGAATGACGGAGAGGCTGCAAAGGCTAATACGGAGGTCGTCGAACTTGAAAAGACTGACGGAATAAAGGAGGGACAAATCATTGTCAATAGCAAGGGCGAGATATGCGTTTCCCGTAGGGGGAAAGCAGTTCCTCTCGGTGTCAATTCGACAAAGGTCAAGGGGCATTCAAAGGAGCAGGTAATCAAGGACTACGACAGGCTTAAAAAAGCCATTGACGCAGTTCTCGACTATCAGTTGAAGAATGAATCAGACAGCGGATTGAAGCCGCTCCTTGACGAATTAAACAAGGCATACGACGATTTTACGGGCAAGTACGGCAACCTCAACAAGAATGTGGCAATTTCATTCCTGAGAAACGATGTTGACTATCCGGCTGTTGCGGCGATAGAGAAATACACCGAGAGTGAAACAATTGACGGCAAGAAGAGCATATCTGTATCAAAGACGGACATATTCAGCCGGCGAATGATCGGATTCAAGACCGAGCCAACCCCGAAAGACATCAAGGATGGCGTAATCGTTTCAATGAATCAGTTTGGAAGAATTGATGTTGGATATATCGCAGAGAAACTCGGAAGGACTGAGGATGAAGTGAGAAACTCTATCCTCAATGACAGGCTTGGATTCGAGGACCCTATGACCGGAATAATTGAAGTTCGATATGCATATCTATCCGGAAACGTGAGAGAAAAACTCGCATACGCAAAGTCCGTAAACAAAGAAGGAAAGTATGACAAGAACATTGAGGAACTTGAGAAAGCAGTGCCGATGGACATCCCGGCGCACCTCATCGAGTTTACAATAGGCTCGACATGGATTGCTCCAGAGTTATACTCTCAGTTCGCTCAGGAAACCTACGGAGTAAGCGCAGTGTTTGCCCCTGTAAATATCGGAGGTTTATGGGGATTGACCATAGGTGACAACAGCGGATACAGGTACAACCAGAACAACGAGAAGAATCGTGCCGCAGGCGTGACCAGCAAAGTCGTTCACAAGATTGCATTCGGTGATGAACTCATGCTTGCCGCTATGAACAACAAGACGATCAACTTCTCGAAAACTGAAAGAGACTACGACGGTTCCACAAGGACCATAACCGATAAAGAGGCTTCTCAGGCTGCCACACAAAGAATTGCGGAAATCCGTGATGAGTTCCGCGATTGGTGCAAGGCAAAAATGCTTGCAGATCCAGAATTGTCGGAAAGGATGAAGCGCATCTACAACGACAAGTTCAATGCTATTGTGCCGATGACCATTGACGACTTCTTCCTGCCCGAAAGATTTGAGGGAACGAACACAGCAATCAACCTGTATGATCATCAGAAAAGGGCGGTCATAAGGGGAACAATGGAACCGCTCATGCTCGCACATGAAGTCGGCTCGGGAAAGACATTCACCCTTATTTCCACAGCCATGGAAATGCGCCGGCTCGGCACAGCGAAGAAGCCGATGATCGTAGTACAGAATGCGACAGTCGGCCAGTTCGTTTCTGAGGCAAAGAAACTCTACCCTAATGCAAAGGTACTTACTGTATCAGAGCAGGATAGGACCCGTGAGGGAAGGACGGCGTTTTATGCAAAGATCAAGTACAACGACTGGGACTTGATTATTGTTCCGCAGTCAGTATTTGAAATGATACCTGACAGCGAACAAAGACAAAAGGAGTTCATTCAGGATAAGATTGACGAGAAGATGCACATCATTCAGATGGCAGAAGCAGCAAAACTCGACAGCAATACTATCCGCAATCTGAAACAGGAACTTGAAGATTTGCAATATGAATTCAAGACAGGAGAGAAGCCTGCCAAGAAAAAGAAGAAGGGTGCGAAAGATATTGCGAACGCGGAAGAAAGTGCTGCAGCAAAAGCGCATAGGCAACTTGACCGCCGGACAGATGACGTGTCAGACTTTGACGACATGGGAATAGACGCACTCCTTGTTGATGAAGCGCACTCATATAAGCACCTCGGATTTACCACAGCCATAGAGCGAGGCGTTAAAGGTGTCGATCCATCGTATAGCAAGAAGTCTGCAAGCGTATATCTGAAAACAAGGGCCGTGTTTGATAAGGTTGGCTGGAAAAATGTTGTCTTTGCTACCGGCACTCCTATTTCCAATACCGCAGCAGAGATATGGACCTTCATGAAATATCTTATGCCTCGCGAAGTAATGGAGGCAAACGAGATATATTATTTCGATGACTTTGTCAGAAACTTCGGTAGCATTGCACAGAGCCTTGAATTTACCACAAGCGGAAAGTTCCGTGAGAATACACGCTTTGCCTCATACGTAAATCTTCCTGAACTTATCAGGATATGGGCTTCCATCACAGATACAGTATTGACTAAGGATATTTCATACGTCAATGACAAGGTGCCGGCAATCGAAGGCGACAAGGCTCAGGATATCTTCCTTCCTCAGTCTGATTCTCTCGTTGATATTATGAGAGCGGTACGCTCCGAACTGGAAAGATTCGAGAAGATGTCCGGCAAGGAGAAAAAGGAAAACAGCCACATACCTATCACCATGTACGGCATAGCCAAGCGCGCAACAATAGACACACGCCTGGTGGACGCAAATGCCCCTGACGAACCTCTGTCAAAGACAAACAGGGCTGTAGAGGAAATCATCAAAGACCTCAAGGAGACGGAAGCATACAACGGTACATGTGCCGTTTTCTGCGACAACAGCAACAGGTGGGACGGAGAAGGAAAGCGTGTTCTGGGCTTCAACCTCTTCCAAGAGATAAAAAGAAAACTTGTTGAAAGAGGCGTTCCCGAATCACAGATCATAGTGATTGAAAGCGGAATGACTGTCGCACAGAAGGAAAAGATATTTGCAAAGGCAAACGCCGGAGAGATTCGTGTAATCATGGGTAGCACAAGCACCCTCGGTACCGGAGTAAACATTCAGGAAAGGCTGCACATGCTTATTCACATGGACGCTCCCGACAGGCCTATGGACTACACACAGAGGAACGGTAGAATACTTCGTCAGGGCAACCTGCATAAGCCATGGGGCAAACCTGTCAAGATTCTGCGTTTCGGTGTCGAGGATTCCCTTGATGTCACAAGTTATCAGAGGCTGAAAACAAAGGCCGGCTTTATTGACAGTGTGATGGACGGCAAGCCGCTTATCGCTAACGGTATGGAAAACCGCGTCCTCGAAGAGTCGGAGGAGAGTCTGTTTGACAATCCTGTCGCAGTCCTCTCCGGAAGTGAGTATGCGCTTCTCAAGTCTGCCGCAGAAAGGGAACTCCGCAAGTATCTGAACAAGAAGCAGCAGTATGAACTGGATCAGATATATATTGAGAACGCATTAAGAACCAATGCTGAAAGAATCAAGACTGATCATGGTCTCATCGCAGATTTCACAAAGCGCCTCAAAACTATACGCGCCCTGTTCCCTGACGGCAAGCCAAAGCATATTACTATTGAGGGACAGAAAGCGAAATGGGACGCCACTGAGCAGGTAGAATCCATAATCAAGGAATATGTAAACAAGCCTCTCAACGCCTATGTGGAAAGAGGGCGCAAGAACTCATACTACAAGGGCGAGAATATCCCTATTCGCATAAGCGTAGATGATATGTCCATTCTTGCAACCGTAGAGATAACCCGTACTTCAGAATGGGACACAAAACTCGGCGGCAATAGGATTTCTATGCACAAGAAGATCAGTTATAGTTGTCACGAAATTGGCATAGAGGATCGCCCCGTTCCCGGTGGCGATGTTAAGGCCATTATCGAGGACCTGAGAACAAATATCCTTACTGGCAAATATGCCGAGGATAGGATTGCTTCACTCACTGCCGCCATTGAAAGAATGGAATCGGACAACGCCTTGATGCAGGAAAGGCGCGGAAAGCCATTTGCTGACGCAGAGAGGCTCAAAGAGGCACAGGCGAAAGTAGATGACTACACAGAGAAGATGAAGGTTGAAATGGCAGAGAAAGAAGCAAAATACGCAAGCAGGGGCACAGGCGAAGCAACGACTGTGACCCTCAGCGAAATTGCAGACGATGAAAGCGAAGAAGATGAGAACAGATACCGTGATGACGAAGAGATAGACGACATTGCATCTGATTACTATGAATTGATTGACGATCTTTTCAACGGAACAGAAGGAGTTACCGAAAAATACTCAAGAAAATACTTTGATGTGGCTGCAACTCCTGACTTCTACAAGGCTATCGGAATAATCGGAGATAAATTCACCGTTAAATACGGCACAATATCTTCTCATTTCAAGAAAGACACTGACCATACTATGACAAAGGAGGCATGGGACAACCTGCCACAGGCTTTGGCTCACCCTATGTTCGTCACGCAGTATGGAGAGAGGAGCAACAAGTACCGTATTTATACAAGCATTAAGATAGGAAACCGATATGTGATTGTCGGAGTTGATGTAATCAAGAGCAATCAAGGCAAAGACAAGCCTATGATTGAAATCAACTCTATCCGTACCGTATTCGCAGCAAAAAGGATTGGCGACAACGAAACACTTGCCTGCTACAACAATGCAATAACCCCTGAACAGGAGGCACTTCTGGACGGACGCAATTTCCGTCAATATCCTACCATTCAGGAGTTATCTGGTGACAAAGTTAGCGATAATTCTGACAAAAACAATACCGCCATTGATGACGGGGAGAATGTGTATCGCATTCGCGAGGATGAGCCGCCTGTTAATACTGGAATAGGATACAAGGTATTCTTCCTCAAAGACGGCAAACTCTACCCTCCTATGGTGGCAAATCCTGACGGAGCCGACACACCTACCGGCGTATGGCTCGACGCTGACGCTGCACCTGTATCAGGTCAGTCAAAGACCGGCAGACCGCAGGTAAAGGCAGGCGGCAGAGGAACTCAGGGAGGCGGAGGACAATTGTCATACCGCCCGGGATGGCACTTGGGCGAAATCCCTTACGCCCTCCAGTTCAACAGACTTGATTCTGAGACTGGAGAAAGAGAACTCTTCCCGAAGGATTTTGTCTGGGCGGAAGTGGAATATGCCAACGATGTGGACTACCAGCAGGAAGCCATGAGTTACGGCTACACAGAGAACGGCAATTTCCGTCACTCATACGCAGGACTCCCGAGGGTACCTGAGAACGGAGCATATACCTACCGGACAAATCCAAACCCTGACACTGACCCGTGGATCATAACAGGAGCCATGAAGGTAAACAGACTTCTCACGCCGACCGAGGTGGATGAAATGGTGCGAGAGGCAGGAAGAGAGCCACAGAAACGACAGGAAGGCGCTGTCACTGACGAGCAGATCATAAAACTCAACGAGGAAATTTCCCGTAGAAACCATGCTTCACCTGAAAACATGAAGCAGGCTGCCGAAAGTCTTGCCGAATCCCTCGGCGTTAAGGTGCATATTGTTACCGATACCAACGAACTCACAAGCGACAATGCGAGAAAGCAGAAGCGTATGAGGAACTCCAAAGGCTGGATGAATACCACTACTGGGGAGATTGTAATTGTGCTGCCGAATAATCATAGTGTAGCCGACATCGAGGCCACTATCCTCCATGAGATAGTTGGTCATAAAGGCCTGAGGGAAGTTGTTGGAAAAGATAATTTCAATGCCTTCCTCGACAAGGTATTCCACCATGCTTCAAAAGAGACAAGGACAAAGATTGTAGAACTCTCCAAGTCAAGGAACTGGGATTTCAGACTTGCAACCGAAGAGTATATTGCCCGTCTTGCGGAAGAAGGATTCAGAAACAGAGAAGGCAGAAACCTTTGGAACATCATACGCGATTTCTTTGCAGACATGATCAGCAGAGCAAAGATTGCGCTTGGATTCCATATCAACGACAATGATCTGCGCTATATGCTGTGGAGAAGTTTTCAGATGCAGCAGTCAAAGGGAGCAATGGGCGTGGCCGAAGATGTCGTGATGAAACAGAAACTTGGTGTAGGTGACTTCCGTTATAGGAGCGGAGGCCCTGCACCGATATCATCGGGCCTTGCAAGAAGTATTTACGAGGACGCAGTCAGGGTGACTGATAACGACGGAAAGAAGAGCCGCAAGGCAAATCTTATTCACCGCCTCAAAGAGAGTTACCAAGACAGCATGCTCGCTCTGAAAAAACTTCAGGAGGCGATACTTGCAGAAACCGGCAATGATATTTCTGCCAACGAAAATGCGTATATCGCAGAAAACCGCATGAGTTCCCAGAATAAAGGACAGGCTGAAATTTATATGCGCGACTTCTACAAACCGCTTCAGGAAGCCGTATCAGAACTGGTAAAGCAGGGGGCAGCATATAATGACATCATCAAGTACCTGATTGCCAAGCACGGACTTGAAAGAAATCTCGTATTTTCAAAAAGGGATGCGGAGGCTGATGGCGGCACATGGGATGGCAGTGTAGGCAGAGACTATTCAGGTTTGACCGACCTCACTGGCAGCAAAGATAACTATACCGATCTTGCTGAGGATATGGTAAAATCATTCGAAGGCTCATACGATACCGCGAATCTCTGGGCGAAAATCAACGCCGCCACAAAAGAGACCCTGCGCAAGAGTTATGAAAGTGGACTCATGACGAAAGCCACATACGAAAAGGTGCGCGACATGTTCAAAAACTACATTCCTCTACGCGGATGGGATGTCGATGTCGCAGCAAACGAGTACGAATACCTCTCAAGTAATCGCCCTATGCTATCTCCTGCTCTAAAGGCCGCAGAAGGAAGAAAGAGCGTTGCTGATGACCCTATCGCGACAATAGGCTACATGGCGGAAAGTTCAATCATTCAGGGTAACAGGAATGTCATGAAGCAGAAACTGCTGAATTTCGTCCTGAACAACCCTACAAGCCTCGCAACCGTCAGCGAACAATGGTATGTTCTTGATCCTGCTACCGGAAACTGGGAGGCAAGAAACCCGGTGATTCCCGAGGATGCTACAGCAGACGAAGTGTCAGACATCGTCAGCCAGTTTGAGGCCGACATGGAAAACCTCAAAACAGTCAAGCAGGCTACGAAGGTAAGGGACGGACTCAGACTTGGCAAGCACGCCACGACCTACGAAGGACAGGAACACTGCATTCGTGTCAAGAGAGGTGGAAAGGAGTTCTGCATTTATATAAACGGCAATCCGAGAGCAGCACAGGCTGTAAATGGACTGACTAACCCCGATTCATCCGACAGCAGTATCTATAAAGCAGCCAAGGCTGTAAAGAACTTCATGGCCAGAATGTTCACATCGCAGAACCCGGCATTTGTCGTAACCAACCTTTGTAGGGACGTAATCTGGGCAGGAACGGCAGTCGCCGTCAAAGAGGATAAGGCATATACGGCACAATATAGCAAGAATATCGCCGGAGCCTACAAATTACCTGCGCTTCTTCGCAAGTTCCAAAACGGAACGCTTGACATGAGTTACGATGTCGAACGATACTTCGAGGAATTCATCAAGAACGGAGGCGAGACAGGTTTCACCGAACTCAACACAGTGGAGGACTATAAGCGAGATATCGAAAGATTCCTCAAGGAAGCCGACAGGAACGGTGTGACAAATCTGCCAAAGAAAGCATGGAGAGGATTATGGGGCTGCATTGAGTTCATGAACAGATGTGCCGAGGATACTACTCGTTTCATGGTGTATATGACATCAAGGCAGATGGGTAGAAGCGTCGCCGACAGCGTATATGACGCCAAGGAAATCACTGTGAACTTCAATAAGAAAGGCAGCGGAGGATTTGGGGCGAGCGTCATGAACTTCGCATATATCTTCTTCAATGCGACGGTACAAGGCCTTGCGAACTTCGGCAAGATGTTGTATCACCATCCGGGAAAGACCGCAGCAGCCCTGTCTGTTTTCACAGCCGCCGGCATGCTTACGCCAATGCTCGCGGTTGCTATGCAGGCTATGTTTGGCGACGATGACGATGACAGTTATTGGGATTTGCCGGAATGGGTGCGCAGGAACAATCTTGTATTCTTCGTTCCTTGGAGTGATAACGGATACCTTACAATCCCTCTTCCTCATGAATTGAGACCTTTCTTCGGAATGGGAGAACTGGCGTTCTCTTGTCTTGCAGGAAAGGAAGATGCTGAGGATGCGCTTGGCAAGGCCGTTCAGGGATTCTCCGGACTGCTTCCGCTTGACTACACAGGTAACGCCGGTAACGTAGCCGTAAACTTCACTCCTACCATTGCGCAGCCGTTCGCCCAACTCGTTGTAAACAAGGATTACTTCGGTAAACCGATTTATAAGAAGAATGATTACAATGAACTGGATCCTGAATGGACAAAGGCATACAAAGGCACTAACGCATGGCTGGTGAACGCAACTAAGTGGCTCAATGATGTTACAGGTGGAGACAATGTAAAGAGCGGTGTAATAGACCTCAACCCTGCGCAGATAGAACACCTGTTTGAAAGTTACCTCGGAGGCGTAGGCAAGACCTTGAACAAGGGCGCAAAGACATTCTCCATGTTATGGAATGAGGATATGAGAGAGTGGAGAAATGTCCCGGTAGTGAGCAGTTTCTATCAGGAAGCAGAAGAGCGCACTACGGGAAGTCAGATGAATCGGGAGTACTTCGACTACAAGGAAGAGCATGACGAGATTGAACACAGGATCAGCGGCTATAAGAAGCAGATACGAATGGGAGCAATGGAATATGCTGAAATCCTCAACAACTTCATGCAGACGCCTGAATTCAAGCGCTATGTTGAACTGAAAGGCTACGTTAATGCAGTAAGCAAGATGAACTCCAGCCTGAAATATGCCGACAAGACACAGCGTGAGGAAATCGAGCAACGCATAAACGAGATCAAGCAGCAACTTGTAAATGAACTACATGAGGAAGAGTAATAAATAAAATGTAACGGTGTCCGTGGCGGCATACCTTTGTCACGGACACATCTACTATCGACACATGACACAGGAAAGACTTATACCACTTAGCAGAATCCGCGAAAGACAGGAGATGGATTCAGTAGCATTTTCCAAGCAGTTTGGAGATCGCAGAGCGTTTGACTTATTGCTCGAAGCCCAACAGCATTGGTCGAACATGAGTGACTTCCGTCACGAGCGCGAGCGTAACAAGAAGTATGCATTCGGCAAACAGTGGGATGACATCATCGTCGTGAACGGAAAGAGCATGACCGAAGAGGAATACATCAAAAGTCAGGGCAATGTTCCATTAAAGAACAACCTTATTCGCAGGCTCGTCAGGACAGTACTTGGTGTGTACAGAAGTCAGGCAAAAGAGCCTACATGTACGGCAAGAGACAGGGATGAGCAGAAACTGGGTGAAACAATGAGCACCATACTCCAGTGCAATATGCAACTCAACAGGATGACAGGTATGCACGCTCGGTCAATAGAAGAGTTTATGATAGGTGGCCTCATCATCCATAAGAAATGGTATGGATGGAGAAATGAAAAATGCGACTGCTGGACAGACTATATTCAGCCTAATAATTTCTTCATAGATGGAAATATGAGGGATTTCAGGGGTTGGGATGTCAGTTTCCTTGGCGAGGTTCACGATGTAAGCATTGATGTAATATGTCAGGAGTTCGCTGATTCGCCAGAGGAATACAAGAGACTCCGCAACATATATTCATACGCAAATAACAGGAGGTACTACACCAACTGGTGTGAGCAGTTCGGCAAGAGCAGTCTTAAGAACATTGATTTCCTGTTCTGCAGCAATCCTAATCTGTGTAGGGTCATAGAAGTATGGAGAAAAGAATCAAAACCACGGTACTATTGCCACGACTATAACAACGGTGACTACTACAAGATTGATGAAGAGGACTACCAGGAAATGGTAGTGGCCGTTAATAATGACAGGATACGCAGGGGCGTTGAAGCAGGTATGCCGAGGGAGGAAATCCCGTTGATTGAGGCTGAATGGAAAATTGATTCATACTGGTACTTCTATTATCTGACCCCTTTCGGACACATCCTGCGTGAGGGGGAAACGCCATACGAACACAAGAGTCACCCGTATGTATTCAAGGCATACCCGTTTATCGACGGTGAGATACATAGTTTCGTCAACGATGTTATTGACCAGCAGAGATACACCAATCGTCTCATAACCATGTATGACTGGATCATGAGAGCAAGCGCCAAAGGTGTTCTGCTCTTCCCCGAAGAATGCAAGCCTGACGACATGTCTATTGAGGATATTGCCGACGAATGGGCAAGATTCAACGGCGTTATCATGATCAAGCAGAGGAAGCCGGGCGTGCCGCTTCCTCAGCAGATTGCCAACAATTCAACGAATATCGGCATAACGGAACTGCTTAACCTTCAGTTGAAGTTCTTTGAGGACATTTCCGGCGTCAACAGCGCATTACAGGGCAAACCGGGCTTTTCAGGAGAGAGTGCCGCGCATTACAATCAGCAGACACAAAATGCGACATTGTCACTTCTTGACTTGCTCGAAAGTTACAGTGACTTCGTTGTTGACGGAGCATTCAAGGATGTTAAGAATATGCAGCAATTCTACGACACCAAGCGCGTATTCAACATCGCTGGCAAGAGCGGTGCGCAGATTGAGTACGATCCGAAAAAGATACGCGATGTCGAGTTTGACCTAAGCATAGTGGAAAGTACGACAACTCCTGCATACCGGCAGATGGCAAACGAATTCCTGCTTGAAATTTGGCGCAGCGGGCAGATTTCATTACAACACCTGCTGCAGCACGGAGATTTCCCATTCGCAGACGAACTATTACAAAGCCTGCAAAGCCAGCAGGAATCCCTTGAACAGGGTCAAATGCCGAACGGTGTCTCTCCGGAAATACTGGCACAGGCACAACAAGGTGCAAACATGCAGAATGTCAACAAGGTATATAACATGCTACGAGGCGGAAAGGCATCATAAAATCAGGGCAGTCACTTACGACTGCCCTTTTTGATTGTTCCACCATTCTGTTTCTTTGCCAACGGCCTCGTATCTCCGACAAGGTGATATGTTGCCAAAGGATTCCCGGAAAGTGTGGCTATGCCCGACAAATCCTGCTTCTGTTTATTTTTCTCCATTCCGCGCCTCCTTTCTTATCCCTATTCTCTTCTTGCATAACTGGCGACGCTTCCTGCGCTGTTCTTTATTATGCGCAGCCTTGCGCCAACGCGCTACCTCATACCATGCATAATACTCGACCCAACGCTGCGCAAGTTTCTCCGCGTCCATAGCGCCGTTGCCACTTGCATACGGCGTGTGATACAGACACTCTTTTGCCACATCGACCATTTTTGCATTTTTATTGGTGATGTAGTGCTTCATCCTTAATCTGCGAAAATTGATACGGTCAGTTACGACCAGATCACAGTACTTACCTTTTACCACGGTTCCCGCAAAACCGATATAGGTTGCAAAGGAAATCGTTTCCCCTGCTGCCATGGTTGCTTCTACCGGGAAGAAACCGCACGGATACTTGTTTGCAAAACACTGGGTCTGTGCCTTTACCGCAGCCATACCCTCCGTCTTAAATACAACCGGCATTAACATAGAGGTATCATGACCAAATACAACATCCGGATCATAAATAAGCTCCTGAAGCTCGCCGTTCTGTACGGTACAGCAGAAATATCCGCCGTAGGTCTCGCCTACTTCCGCAGAGTCGCCGGCTGCACCTCTCATGGTGATATAGTACGCCTTATTCTCCATATTCTTAATTTCGGAATAACTCTTAAAGAGGTTTGACATATCCTTATACATGCCGTTCTGTACGCCGTAAGGAATAATCTTGGAGATACCGTCGATACCTTCTACCTTTGCGGTCTCACCGGAAACATTGGTAATCTCCACCTTACGCACCAATGCACCGATGCTTTCGGTAGGCAGAAC
>JAFVHZ010000258.1 GCA_017474265.1 Bacteroidales bacterium
GAGGCTCTTGTCGAGGATATGCGTCTGGTATCCTCATGGGCTATGAGCAAATGTCCTGACTGTCCTCTTTATCTGCTTGGCCACAGCATGGGTTCAATGGCTGCCAGGGTCTATGCCAAGAGATATGACGGACTCCTGTCCGGAATGATAGTATGCGGAAGTCCCGAGAAGAATCCTTTTACAGACCTGGGTCTGGTCATGACCAGGATGATCAGTATGTTAGGTGGTGAGCGTCTCAGGCCTGTGATTATTCAGAAACTGACTTCGGGTTTCTACAATCGCAGATTTTCGGAAGAGGGACCTCAGGCGTGGACCTGTTCCGATCCTGAGGTGAGGAGATCATATGCTGCCAATCCTCTTAGCCACTTCAGATTCACAGTCAATGGCCAACATGCCCTTCTCGGCCTTATGCATGAAACCTATTCGTCTGAAGGTTGGGAAATGAACAACAGGAACATGCCTGTACTCTTCATCTCCGGAGCGGATGACCCTTGCATGGGATCCGAACAGAGTTTCCATCGCGGGGCCATGCTGATGCATTCTCTGGGATACAGGAATGTGACATCAGCGATATATCCGTCGATGCGTCATGAGATCCTTAACGAAATCGGCAAGGAAATGGTCTGGAAGGATGTGTTGAAATTTGTGCAGACTGCCGGATAGGCTATTCTTCGTCAGGCTGCTGGCCGTCGTGTGCCTTCCACATGCATTCTGTGATCTTCATGTCCGTGAAGACTGCAGTGAAGGATGACTCTTCAGGCGAGCATGCGTATATTCCGAAACTGATCTTGTCTGCCGCTTCATACATGTGACATATACGCATCTGGCTGAAATCCACGCCATTTGTCGAGCATTCTATGCAGAAGTCATCAGCTCTGCGGGAGAATCTGTACCACATGGTCTTGACATCTGCAGGAATCGCTGTAGTGGCCCAGTCCGAGTATCCTTTGTTTGTGACCACGCTTCCGAGGTGCTGGAATTGCTCGTTCTCGAATTCCACAGAACCTTTGAGCCAGTTCTCGCTGTCAAGATACATCACGATGCCGCACTGGTCGAATCTCTGATGGCTCTGTGTGAAATCTGTCTTCACGACAAAACTGAAGTATTGTTCCTTTGTCTGCATCTGCAGTACGGGAGCGTTGTCGTTTCTGAAATGGTAGTATGTCCTCTGCCAGAGGTCTGTGTGAGGGGCTGTCGTGATGGCTATCGTATCTCCTTTGATTTCATATCCGGCAGGCTCCCTGGTCCACTGGAAAGCATTCATGTCAATCTTTCCGCCATTGGCCAGCGCTTCTGTCACGCTGTCCTTGAAGTTGGCGTCATCTGTATTCTGAGCAGGATTGCCGCATGCGGCAGCGAAAAGGAACATGCACATTGCTGTGAGTTTATTGACGGTTTTCATTGTGTTTCAGATTTACGCCCGCAAATATACTTATTATTTGACTTCTTTTGACTAATTTTGCGGTGTACGAAACTATATTCATCATGAAGAATCACATTATCATTGCGTTGGCCCTTCTGATGTCGTTGGGCGTGGAGAATGCCGGTGCACAGAGTTTCCTTAATAAATTAGGGAAAGCCATTGAGAAGGAAGTGAAGAAGGAGGTTAGGAAAGAGGTCGAGAAGAAGATAGACCAACTCACAGGAGGAAAGCAGGGACAGGCTCAGAGCCAACAGAGCCAGCAGAAACCGCAGGTTCAGTCTCAACAGAAGCAGACGAAGAATATTGTACCGACGGTTGTCGAATCGCAACCTGACGGCAGACCTGTAACAGGCAGCATCAATGGCTATGAATGGGTGGATCTCGGCCTGCCTTCGGGTACATTATGGGCTACCTGTAATGTCGATGCTTCTAAACCATCTCAACCGGGAACCCTCTATGCCTGGGGAGAGACATCGACGAAGTCGTCATATACTCAGGACAACTGCAAGTACTATAAAAAGGAACAGAAGGATTTTTCAGGAGACAAGTCCGCAGACGTAGCAGCAGCAAAATGGGGTGACGGATGGAGGATGCCTTCAAGGGCCGATTTTGATGAACTCCTGCATTATTGCAATTGGGCTTATGTACAGAAGGACGGACGTTGGGGCTCTGAGATAACCAGTCCTTTCAACAGCAGGTCCATCTTCCTTCCGGTTACCGGTTATAAGGAGGAAACAAAGCATATGGAGGCCGGAGGGAACGGCATGTATTGGACATCCACTCCACATGAAGACCAGTGGAACAACGGTGCGCATATGTACCAGTTCGGCGGGGCATTAGGCGAGTTGAGCATAGGGGACCGCAGTTATGGCTACGCTATCCGTCCGGTAGCCGACAACGATGCCATGATCAGCACTCCGTCTCAAGGCGAGACCAACGGCCATGCATGGGTGGACCTGGGTCTGCCGTCAGGCAGGAAATGGGCTACCTGCAATCTCGGGGGAGCCACTTCGGAGAATCATGGCGAATTCTTCGCATGGGCTCAGGTCACTCCGATTCTGGATGAAGAATCTCCTAAGAATGATGTACGCGGTAAATGGATGAGCGGCATCGGCGGAAGTACCACATATGATGCGGCGACGGCCATGTGGGGAGAGGGCTGGAAAATGCCGACCAAGGCCGATTTCCAGGAACTTCTGGAAAACTGCGACTGGGAATGGACCACTTTAGGCCGTATCACAGGATGCAAGGCCGTCAGCAGGATCAACGGTAACTATATCTTCCTTCCTGCTTCAGGAGTCATACATCCGAATTCGTTATACCCGTATCCGGACAGTCTGAATGAAATGGCATGGTACTGGGCTTCAACCCCTTCAGGCGATGAATATTACATAAACGCAGATGCATTCCTTGTGGCAAAATCAGCGACCGGTACCGCAGTACATGACCGAAGGGACGGCTTAGCCATCCGCCCTGTGACCGAATGACCCGGAAATCTGTCAGGGTATATATGTCACTCATGGCGGGTAAAATCATCACCCGCCATGTGAGGTTAGTTTTCACGGTCTTTGACCGGACGGACAGGTAAGCCATCGTCGCAATCTATGTAAGATGGTTCCTGCCAGTATGTAGTGTTGTTGTTATGGATATAAGCAGGAAAGTAACTATATTCTGGATCAAGGCTGCCAATCCATAAATACGAATCATTATTTATTCCAATTGTATTGGACTCTGATTTATATCCAGAAAGTGGGATGAAAATAGAATTTTTATTAGGGCCGATTACAAGATAACCAGATACATTGTTTAGTGTGTGTTTACTCCATGTGCAATTATTGACCAATTCGTCAGCATCATTTAGATTAGGCATTCTGGCACCGTTTTTCCATATAGATTTGGCTGTGTCGTATTTTGTGTCGGAGATGTCAACTATAATATAATCATAAAAGTCCCAATCAGGCGGATCTACTTCTGCAAGATAAGCATGCGTATAAGTATCCATTGCATAACTTTCCTTCTCCTCCGACAGCAAGTATAGACTCGTTGTAAACACATAATTTTCCGCCTGCAGTGGCAGAGATTGCGGCCTGACCGTCAAGTGTAAGATGATGGAACCGGAAACTTTCCTCGTTTACTTTCGGGTCGTTGATGCAGGTGAATACTGGAGTTCCTCCTTCGGCTGAAGATGCAGAATACGTCTGTCTCTCGAAGATGTAACTGACATCTGCCTTGAATTTCGCAGTTCCTTGTGCTTTGGCACCAACCTCGGTATAGAACTTCGGAATCAGTACCAGAGGAGTATTCGGGACAGGAATAGGCTTGAACACAAGTTCCTTTTCAAAATATGTCTTTTCATGGTGGTGAGGATCAGTTGAAATTACTCATTTTGCAAATTAACTGAAATATCTTTACTTGAAGAATATAACAGGGAATTCAAACCCTGATATCCGGTTTTAATTCTCATATGATATGTAATTTGGACGATTCTTGACAAGATGTTGGCATGATGAGCAAATAATTAGTAAATTAGCCAAGATTATCGATTTGAAGCAGACCGTTATCATGGCAAAGAAAGTCACAAAACCAATAGATGTCCTTAATGTCAATCCGTCGGAATTTCAATGGGAGACATTTATATCAAACATTGTCAATGGGAAATACATACTCGTTTTGGGAAGTGAAATAATGCTTTCACGGACCGAGATTGCGGAATGTGACGGAGATAGTACAAAACTCCTGTTCAACAGCGTGAAAGAAGATCTTATTGACAACAACCATATAGGACGTGATAATCGTGCTGCCAATTTTACAGAACTTTCTTACAATGTGCCGGACATCAACAGATGTATTCGTAATATGGTCAATGAAGGACTGGAATTCAAGATTGGCGAGATGTCCCATGAACTGATAGCGTTAATCAGGACCAAGTTGTTTCGCGTTGTCCTGACCACGACTACAGATCCATATATTGAAGTTCTCATGCGTGAGGTCTGGGGAGATGAACTCAAGGTCATGGACATCAACAGTGACTTCTCATCGTCCGAATTTGACTTCGATAAATATTATAGAGACGATTTGTCTGCATTCATTACTCCTACCCTTTACTATGTCTTTGGAAAGGCCTCGTCATCGAAATTTGTAGCGACTGACAATGATGCAATCGAAATCATGGCCAAATGGATGAGCAAGGATGCACCGCATAATTTCCTTACCTATGTAAGGACCAAGAGGAAACTGGCGTTGGGATGTAAGTTTGACGACTGGTTGTTCCGCTTCTTCTGGTATGTACTTCAAGGAAATGTCCGGGATCTTTCTTTAGGAGAGGTTGCAATATCATTGAGTGATTCCTCCGAGACAGACAATAAACTCAAGACATATCTCAATCAATCTAAAATATATTTTAAGCCGGATGCCAGAGAATTCATCTCCCAGACCTTGGATAATCTGACTGCATTCTACAGAACCGAGGACTCCAGGCTCATGCAGCACCGGAATGTTGGTGGCGTCTTTTTGTCGTATGCGCATGAAGATGTGGCATTGGTAAAGTTGATTTATTACAAGTTGACTGAAATAGGAATACCGGTATGGTTCGATATGAGACGACTTCAGGGTGGCGATGAATTCAATCAGGAAATCTCATCTGCTATTTCAGAATGCAGGATCTTCATTCCTGTCCTGAGTTCACAAGTCCAGGCAGACTTTGAAGAGAACAACTGTCGTTTTTATAAAGATGTTGAGTGGAGCCAGGTCCAGACATTGATCAATGGCGGACAGAGCATAAGCGTGATCCCTCTTAGGATATGGGGATATGACGTCCGCAAAAATGCGGAACATCTGCCGGATTTTATCAAAGGCAGGACAATACATGATCTGGAATACCAGACTATTAATGAACTGATATTCAGATTGAAGGAAATGTCTTATAAATAGAATGAATATATCATGAAAGGAAACGGAAATCCTTGGATAGGCCTGTCATCGTATAATGAATCGATGGTGACAGAAAACAATTATATGTTTTGTGGACGCACGAATGCTGTCCAGGAATTGTTTTCACTGGTTGACAATAATTTATTGACTACTTTATACGGTAAGTCAGGAGTCGGGAAGACCTCCGTTCTTCAGGCCGGATTGTTTCCTAAACTGCGTATGAACAAGTATGTCCCTTATATTATCAGGTTAGGACTTGATGGGACAGACATCCCATACGCACAGATAATAACTGATACGATCTCTCCCAAAAAGTGGAATTGCGGTTCCATCAGTGTTGCAAGTGATGATGTATCATATCTGCAACAGTTTTTCTGCAAGTCAGAGTTCTTGCAGGAATCCGGCCAGACTGTTTATCCTGTAATAGTCCTGGATCAATTTGAAGAGTTGTTCTTCAAGGACACAAGTCGTCTTGAAACACTTTTAAAACAATTGTATGCTCTTATAGATGACAGAACGCCTCAGGCAGACGGACTCTCTCAGTTTGTCACAAATTATCGATTTATCATCTCTATGCGAGAGGATGATTTCTTCCGTTTGGAAGATGTCATTGATAGATTGCGTCTTAATGAGATGAAATATAACAGATATCGACTCAAGGAACTTTCCGCTGAAGAAGCGAAAGAAGTCATATCTGCACCATCGGAGGGGTGTTTTAATTGTACGGACCTCAATGACATATCAGGACTTCTTATAGAAAGTACGAAGGACAGTAATGGCGAGGTCAACACGGCGATGCTCTCATTGACTTGCAATCGTTTATATGAAAAAGCATGTTCAGATTCCGCATTTCCGATTTCCAAGGAATATGTGGAGAAATTCCTTGACAACACCGATTCTGATTTTCTGGAACAATTCTACAACGAGATAAAGGTCAGACTTTCTATCCCGTCGCGATGGTATTTTCTTGAAGATGAGTTGCTGACAGAAAGTGGTCGAAGACGGACTGTTACAGAAAGTGAATTGCTTCATGAAATACCTGATGCGGAATTCCTTTTTTATGGACAGCACGCGCTGCTCAGGTATGTCACTTTGGAAACACAAAGGGAAAGGATGGTGGAGTTGCTCCATGACACTTTGGCAAAGACCATGATGGCAAGCCGCACAAGACGCAAGCAGCAGGAATATATCAGACAACAGAAACGAAGGAATTATATAAAGACGGGTGTTCTTTGCATAGCACTTTGTCTGTCCGGATTGTTTGCATTTCTGTGTTTGAAAATGTCTGTCATGAACAGGTCTTTGACTATAACCCAATCACGTTATCTTGTCTCTGAAGCGCTTGCTTTGAAGGATGAAGGAAATGTAGCAAAGGCAATACGTCTATTACTTTATGCGCTCCCGGGTGATAGAAGTAATGAAAGGAATACGACAAACAGACCGGATGTGGAAGAAGCGCGTTTCGCATTATATGAAATGATGTGGGGAGGTGATGACAATGTCGCTTTCAGACATCAGACGGCAGTAATTGATGCAATATTCAGTCATGATGGGAAATATGTGGCGACAGTCTCATCAAATAATGAGATACGGGTTTGGGATGCTGTCACAGGAGCCGATGTCTGTAAACCTGTTCTCAATAAAAGTTCTGTGCGCAGAATGGTTTTCACAGATGATGGCAATGCATTAGTATATGTTTTGTGGAATGGAATGTTCTACAAGTGGGATTTCATGGCAGAAAAGTCAGAAGAAATCGGTAAGCCTTTGTCATTATATGTTGATGCTGCAGACTTTGATGCTGCAGGAAGAACAGTTGCCGTACGGTCGTCTTATGGCGATCTCCTTATATGGGACATCTCCCGGGGTAAAGAATTACCGGTCAGATTGAGCAACTGCGAAATTCCAGTCTTTGATATGGATCCAGAAGGTAAACGGATTGCCGTAACGGAAGATACTGGTATCCGCATATACGATACTGATACAGAGGAAAACGTAGCATTGCCGATGCAATGTGAAATTTCATATCTTTTATTCAGTCCGAACGGCCGGTATCTGATAGCGGTATCTGAGTCAGAGGACTCTGATGAAGTGATCATGTGGGATCTCAATTCTTCAAGAATCAGTTTTATGAAGAAGGTAGAGAAGGGATTAAGATGTGCCACATGGAGCCATGATTCCCGGCTGCTTGCTGTAATATCACAGAATAATAGCCTCGACATATGGGATATCGATAACGGGAATACAGTCCTCCATCAGGAAGACTATCCGGCATCCAAGATTTCCTTCAGCCCTACCGGAGAACGTATGCTGTCTGTAAATAAACTCGCAAAGATTACTCCTGTCGTTCTGGACGCTGATAAGCCATACTCTGCTAAAGTAAGTGACATGTGTTCTTGTCCAAGTGCTGAAAATAATTATATCGCTACCATTGAGTCATGGAATGATCTCGTTAGGGTATGGGATTTTGAAACAGATGCCAAGATCTGCAGTCTGAAACATTCCCAGTCAGTAGCATCGGCTGAATTCAGCAGAAATGGTAAGTATATTGCTACAATAGCGGGCAGATCTGTACATGTCTGGGATATCCAAAGTGAAAAGGAAATATGTCCTCCTATCGGACATCAGACACGAGTCATCGCCACCGCATTCAGCCCTGATGCAAAACATATTGTTACGGCATCAAGAGATAGTCTCGTACGCATTTGGGATATTGGAACTGGAAATTCAACGATACTGCCGATTCCACATGAAAATATGGTAGTATCAATATCATATGCTCCCGGTGGTAATAAACTCGTCACGGCATCACAAGATAGTTGTGCGCTGATCTGGGATGTAAATACCGGACGGAGCACACCGATAAGAAACATCGGAGGGATCATCTATACAGCACAATTTTCACCGGATGGGAGGTCGGTGCTTACCACCTCGAGCGACAATACGGCCATATTGTGGGATGCGCTTGAAGGTACTCAGAGTATCCCAGCATTGAAACATGACTCAAGGATATCCGCAGCCTCATTCAGCCCTGACGGCAAATATATAGTAACGTCGTCTATCGATGGAACAGTCCGTATATGGGATAGTGCTGATGGATTACCTCTGACCGCTCCGATAAGACATAAATCTCCTGTGAGGAATGCAATGTTCAGTCCAGATGGAAAATATGTCGCATCAGTGACAATGGACGGAAACATCTCATTCAGAAGATTCATGACAATTGATGAAATACTGTCACAATATCATGACGATCTGGTTAATAATTGGGCGCTTACGGAAAAAGAGATGCGTGATTATAGTATAATCAAATAACAGAGCATAATCAAGTCCTTCTCGAGAACCAGTGTCGAGTGAGCCGGAAATCTGTAATGGTATATATGTCACTCATGGTGGGACAGATTGTTTTCACAGTCTGGAAATTTCACATGTGCGTTTTAAAACAGCAACAGACACCTGGGAAGGTGTCTGTTGTCGTAAGTCTATTAGTATTCCTCTTCGTTCCAGAAGAAATCGTCTTTCGAAGGATAGTCTGGCCAGATGTCCTCGATGCTTTCGTAGATCTCGCCGTCATCTTCAAGTTCTTCAAGGTTCTCAACCACTTCCAGAGGGGCTCCTGAGCGGGTTGCATAGTCGATCAGTTCCTCTTTGGTTGCAGGCCATGGAGCATCCTCCAGCCTGTATGCAAGTTCAAGTGTCCAATACATTTTATTGTCTGTTTAATTTATTAATAATCAATGTTTAAGCAACAGGTGTCGCATTTGGGGCGGCAAATATAGATAAAAAAATCAATAATGCATTTCTTTTTGTTATTTTTGTACAGATTTTTTTACAATCATGCCGACGGAAGCATGGCACAATATCCGTACCATGACTGTAAACGGGATGAATCGCGATACTTAATGACATAAAATACAGAGAAATGGCATATACAAAGGATGAACGATATGATGAGCAGACCACTGCCGCCATCGCTGAACATTATAGAGAAATTCTGCGCCTTCTGGGCGAAGATCCTGATCGCGAAGGGCTCGTCAAGACCCCGGAACGCGTTGCAAAGGCTCTGCAGTTCCTCACGCATGGTTCACAGCAGGACGGGCCGGAAATCCTGCGTAGCGCGATGTTCAAGGAAGAATACCAGCAGATGGTCCTCGTCAAGGACATTGAACTGTATTCGACATGCGAGCATCATGTCATGCCGTTCATCGGAAAGGCTCATGTCGCATATATTCCGAACGGAACCATCACAGGTCTGAGCAAGATAGCGCGCGTCGTAGAGACCTTCGCCCGCCGTCTCCAAGTGCAGGAACGTCTGACCACCCAGATCCGTGACTGTATTCAGGACACACTGAATCCTCTCGGAGTCGCGGTCGTCATCGAGGCGTCACATACCTGCATGACCCTCAGAGGAGTGCAGAAGGCCAATGCAGTCACAACCACATCGGCCTTCAGCGGCATCTTCCTACGTGACGAGCGCACCCGCAACGAATTCCTGAACCTTATCCGCTGACATCTCATCCGATTTTCTACTTGAGGTAAGCCTCCTCTACGACCTTAGCACTACGTGCAATAAAGTCACTAAGTTCCTTGCCCTTGAGCATACCGTTGGCCAGAAGCGCCAGGTCAGTGATCTGCTTGAGGATCTCGTTTTCTCCTGCAAACGCCTCAAGGTCAGACTTATGGGATGCGGCGGCAGTCTCCTTCGCCTCAGTCACAGTCCTCTTCACATCCTCGGAAGCATCCTCTGCGGCATCAGGAATCACCTGAGCAGGAGCCACTTCTGCAGCCTTTGAGGCCATGATTCTGGCAACGAGAGGGTTCTCCATGTTTACGGTGATGTTGTACATCGCAGGCATCTCGCCATAGAAATTCATTCCACCGCCCATTGCAGACATCTCACGATAACGGCGCATGAACTCGCTCTGAGTGATCAGGATAGGAGCGGCATTCTCTCCGAGGTTGTCTGCCTGCACATAATACTGGTTCTCCTTAGGAAGCACAGCCTGGAAGATTACTGAAAGATCTTCCTGGTCTGCCTCTGAAAGTTGAGGACGTATCTTCTCCTCCTTAGGTATGAGGTTGTCGATGCTGTCTGAGTCCACACGGGCGAAACGGCTGTTCTCCACCTTGGTCTCAAGAAGATTCACGAAATGGCTGTCAAGTTGGCAGTCCAGCAGGAGTACGTCATAACCCTTCGCCTTGGCTCCCTCTATGAATGAATACTGAGCCTCTGCATCAGTCGCATAAAGGAATACCGTCTTCTTGTCCTTGTCGGTCTGCTCGGACTCTATCGCTTTCTTATAGTCCTCGATGCTGAAATACTTGCCGTCGGTGTTCTTGAGAAGGCAGAACTTCATGGCTCTGTCGCAGAACTTCTCGTCAGAGAGCATTCCATATTCGATGAAGAGTTTCAGGTTGTCCCATTTCTCCTCAAGTTGCTGACGTTCGTTCCTGAATATCTCATCCAGACGGTCTGCGACCTTCTTGGTGATATAGGTCGAGATCTTCTTCACGTTTGCATCGCTCTGGAGGTAACTTCTTGACACGTTGAGAGGAATGTCCGGAGAGTCGATCACACCATGGAGAAGAGTAAGGAAGTCCGGAACGATGTTGTCCACAGAGTCTGTCACGAACATCTGGTTGCAATAGAGTTGGATCTTGTTGCGTGAGATCTCCACATTGTTCTTGATCTTAGGGAAATAGAGTATACCTGTCAGGTTGAAAGGATAGTCGACATTGAGGTGGATATGGAACAGAGGCTCGTCAGCCATAGGATAAAGAGCCCTATAGAACTCCTTATAATCCTCGTCCTTCAGGTCAGCGGGCTTGCGTGCCCAGAGCGGCTCCACCTTGTTGATCACATTGTCCTTGTCTGTGTCGACGTATTTGCCATCCTTCCACTCCTGCTCTTTTCCGAACACTACAGGAACAGGCATGAACTTACAGTATTTGCCCAGAAGGCCCTCGATGCGTTTCTTTTCAGCATACTCCTTCTCGTCGTCCGCAATGTACAACGTGATGACGGTTCCTCTGTCGTCCTTCCTGCACTCCTTCATTTCATATTCAGGAGAGCCGTCGCAGGTCCATTTCACCGCTGTTGCGCCTTCCTTCCATGAAAGAGTCTCGATGGTCACCTTCTCAGCAACCATGAATGCTGAGTAGAATCCGAGACCGAAATGTCCGATGATGCTGCTCAACTGGTCCTTATATTTCTCAAGGAACTCACCGGCACTTGAAAAGGCTATCTGATTGATGTATCTGTCAACTTCTTCGGCAGTCATTCCGATACCGTTGTCGATGATCTTCAGCGTCTTCTTCTTCTCGTCGAGTTCGATGCGTACCGCAAGTTCTCCAAGTTCGCCGTTGAATTCACCGGATGCTGCCAGTGCCTTCATCTTCTGGGTCGCGTCCACAGCATTAGCCACAAGTTCCCTGAGGAAGATCTCGTGGTCGGAATAAAGAAACTTCTTGATGACCGGGAAAATGTTCTCGGTAGTAACTCCAATTTTACCTGTTGTTGCCATATCGTTCTGTTGTTTTAATCTATATCTGTTAATTAATCTGTTCTACAATTCAATTATTCTGTCATATCCTTCAGCACATACTGATCAGTATTGATGTTGGCGGGAGGGATATGGTGGTCCTGAAACCGTGGCCGCCCGTGGCCTCGTGAACGGGAGGGGCCCGCTGCGAAGCAGTGGGAGGGATTCAGTTTCAGGACTGCCATATCTCTCCCGCCATTCAATTGACAGAGGTCGCCCCGAAGGACGACCTCATATAGTCAAATTATGTTCCAATCAGTCCGGACTGACAAAACGGCAGTCCAAGTCTGACTATTTGTACATAAACCTCTTGATGCTCATCTTAGGAGTCTTCTCGAACGGCTGGTCCATATACTCCACAATGTTCACCTTGCTGTATGAAGGCATGGACCTGTTCACCTCAGCCATGAGTGTCTTCTTGTACTCATCGAGATCGACGCCTTCACCCTTTGCCTTCTCTGTATCCATATATACAAGAGCCACGAGTCTTGCACCCCTGTCCACAACTACAGATTCGATCACATAAGGCTGATTGTTCACGGCAGCCTCTATCTCTTCAGGATAAATGTTCTGACCGTTTGCAGAAAGGATCATGTTCTTGCTGCGGCCCTTGATGAAGATATTGCCCTTTGCATCGAGAAGTCCGAGGTCTCCTGTACGCATCCATCCGTCCTCGGTGAACGCTGCCTTTGTCGCCTCCTCGTTCTTGTAGTATCCGCTCATGATGTTGGTTCCTCTTGCCTGTATCTCACCCACCTTATTGTAAGGGTCCTCGGAATCGATACGTACCTCTACTGTATCGATAGCCTTGCCGCACGACTTAGGAGCGAAATCCCACCAGTCCTCATATGCCATCAGAGGGGCAGCCTCTGTCATTCCGTATCCGACAGTGTAAGGAAGTCTGAACTTCCTGAACCACTTCTCCACTTCAGGATTGAGGGCGGCACCGCCCATCACGATCTCACGTACATTGCCTCCGAACGCGTTGAGGAGGGTGTTGCGGATCTTCTTGAAGATGATCTGATTGAGACCGGGGATGGCAGTGATGACCTTCATTACCGGCTTGTTTACGACAGGAGCCACCTTGCTCTTGAAGATCTTCTCCATCACAAGTGGAACAGTGATCACGAGATATGGCTTCACCTCCGCCATCGCTCCGAGAAGAAGGGCCGGAGTCGGAGTCTTTCCAAGGTAGTAGATCGATGAACCTCCGCAGAGAGGATAGATGAGTTCGAACATCATACCGTACATATGCGCCATCGGAAGCATAGATACGATCTTGTCCTCAGGATATGAAGGAAGCCTCTTCTGGCCGAACTCTACATTTGCAGAGATGCACTCATAACGGAGCATTACGCCCTTAGGAGCACTGGTAGTGCCGGAAGTATAGTTGATGATGGCAAGTTCCTTGTCATTGTCTATCGGATATGCGAGGTCAGAAGCAGAGAATCCCTTAGGATACTTCTCGCTGAAAAGGACATCGAGCGTGTCGTTCGCCTTCTGTATCTTCTCGGATGCGGCATAAAGGAGTCTGAAGTCTCCGGTGGACACGACAGCCTTCAATGCAGGCATCTTCTCAATATCTAGTTTTGGCCAGATGTCCATATCGGTGAAGAGGACGACGCTCTCAGAATGGTCTACGAGTGCGTTCACACTGTCCGGATGGAAGTCCGCAAGGATAGGTACGACTATGGCCTCATATGTGTTCGCTGCAAAGAAGCCGATACCCCATCTTGCAGAATTCTTGGCGCAGAGAGCCACCTTGTCTCCCTTCTTCAGTCCGATCTCATCAAACAGCACGTGGAGTTTTGCAATCTGTGTGGCGACTTCACCGAATGTGAAGATCTCACCTCTGTAATTGCCCAGTGCAGGACGCTCCCAATTGGCCTTCATGGCCTCTTCAAGTCTGGTAAAATAATGCTTCATTTTATAGTTAGGTTTTTAGTTATATTCCTGCATTTCATCAAACATCACAAAAATAGAGTAAATTTGCGTGTACGCGCGTATAAATCATTATATTTGTGGTGAAACGCAGAATTGTGTGGCGACTTTATTGTTGAATTTGATACATGAGCCATGAGAAAAAAACCGATTGTAGCCCTTATCTATGATTTTGACGGAACCCTGTCCCCGGGAAACATGCAGGAGTTCGGCTTCATCCAGGCCATAGGAAAATCTCCTAAGGAATTCTGGCAGGAAAGTGACAACATCGCAGTCGGCCAGGATGCCAGCAATATCCTCAGTTATATGAAACTGATGTTTGACGAAGCCCGCAAGGCCGGCATCAAACTGAGAAGGGAAGACTTCAAGCGTTTCGGAGCCTCAGTGGAACTGTTCGAAGGCGTCACCGAATGGTTCGGACTCATCAACTCCTACGGCAATCAGAAAGGAGTCAGGATAGAGCATTACATCAACTCTTCGGGACTTGCGGAGATGATCGAAGGCACTGCGATTGCGAAGGAATTCAAGCGCATCTTTGCCTGCACCTTCATATACAATGATAATGGCGAGGCAGAGTGGCCGGGAGTGGCCGTGGACTATACCGCCAAGACGCAGTTCATCTTCAAGATAAACAAAGGCATCCTCAGCATCAGGGACAACAAGAAGGTCAATGAAAGCAAGGATGAGGACAAGAAACGGGTCCCTTTCCCTCACATGATATACTTCGGTGACGGAGAGACTGACGTGCCTTGCATGAAGATCGTCAAGATGTTCGGAGGCAACTCCATCGCCGTCTATAATCCTGAGATCAAGAAAAAAGTGAATGTGGCCAAGAAGTTACTAAGACAGAAACGTGTCAATTTCATAACTCCGGCCACATATACCAAGGAAAGCCGCACTTATCAGGTCGTGTGCGCCATCATCGACAAGATCAAGGCTGACTACGACCTCGCCAACCTCTCCAGACAGAAATAGTCAGATCAATAGACCTTCACTTCGAGTTTTGCATATGCGCGTTCAGCCTTTGCCAGCGCCTCTTCAACGGTGTCGGCAGTGGCCAGAATCACGCCTACACGGCGATGACCCACAATCTCAGGTTTGCCGAAGATTCTGATCTGTACTCCTGGCTCCTCAAGAACCTTCTCAAGGTTGCAGAACTCGTACTCCTTCGTGTTGCCTTCGACTACAATGGCCTTTGATGCAGACGGGCCATAGAACTTCACTTCTGGCACCGGGAGACCGAGGATGGCTCTTGCATGCAGTGCGAACTCTGACATGTCCTGTGAAATCATCGTCACCATGCCTGTATCATGAGGCCTTGGAGATACCTCGCTGAAGATGACTTCGTCGCCCTTGATGAAGAGTTCCACACCGAAGATTCCGTACCCTCCCAAAGCATCTGTAATGGCCTTTGCGATCGCTTCCGCCTTTGCTATGGCTGTGTCAGTCATAGCCTGAGGCTGCCATGACTCACGGTAGTCACCCTCCACCTGATGATGTCCCACCGGCTTCAGGAAAGTCGTACCGGCACAATGACGGACAGTAAGCAATGTGATCTCATAATCGAACTTCACGAATCCTTCCACTATCACCTTGCCGCTTCCTGCACGGCCGCCTTCCTGCGATATCTTCCACGCTTTGTCGATGTCCTCCTGACACTTCACGGTACTCTGACCATGACCGGATGAACTCATCACAGGTTTGACCACACATGGAATGCCGATTTCTGCAATGGCGGCATCAAATTCTTCACGTGTCTCGGCAAATCTGTACGGAGACGTCGGAAGGCCAAGAGTTTCTGCAGCAAGACGCCTGATTCCTTCACGGTTCATGGTAAGGCGGGTAGCCTTGGCTGTGGGGATGACATTGAATCCTTCCTCTTCCAGTCTTACGAGACGGTCAGTGGCAATGGCCTCTATTTCAGGAATGATATAGTCCGGCTTTTCCTCCTTGATGACGGCCTCAAGAGCATCGCCGTCAAGCATGGACAATACATGGCTTCTGTGGGCCACGTGCATTGCCGGAGCATTGGCATATTTGTCGAGTGCCACGACCTCCACGCCGTAACGTTGAAGTTCCAGCGTCACTTCCTTTCCTAATTCGCCGGATCCGCAGAGGACCGCCTTCTTTCCTGATTTTGTGAATGTTGTTCCGATCTTTGTCATAACTGTCCGTTGTTTATTTTCCGTATCTCTTGAGTATTGTTTCACCGTAAGCGTCGATGCGTCTGTCGCGGAAGAAAGGCCAGCCGCGGCGTACATATTCTGTCCTGTCAAGGTCGATTTCGACTACCTTCACGCCTTCCTCATCGTTGCCGAACTCAGCGAGAAGTTCTCCCTGAGGACCTGTAGCGAATGACCTTCCCCAGAACTTGATGCCTTTTGTATTGCCGGTAGGGTCATCCTCCTGACCTGTACGGTTCACTGTGATAACAGGAAGTCCGTTTGCCACAGAGTGACCTCTCTGAACCAGTTGCCATGCGTCGCTCTGAACCTTCTGCTCTTCCACAGGGTCAGTGTATACTCCGCCGATGGCAGTAGGATAGATGAGCATCTGTGCGCCGTTGAGAGCCATACATCTTGCTGCCTCCGGATACCACTGGTCCCAGCATACGAGTACGCCGAGGGTTCCTACCGATGTCTCGATAGGCTCGAATCCCATGTCGCCAGGAGTAAAGTAGAACTTCTCATAATAGCATGGGTCGTCCGGAATGTGCATCTTGCGGTATTTTCCTGCGATGCTTCCGTCCTTTTCCAGCACTACTGCGGTATTATGGTATATTCCGGCTGTCCTGCGCTCGAAAAGAGAGAGAACGAGGACGATGCCCAATTCCTTGGCAAGGGCTCCGTAAGTCTCGGTAGATGGTCCCGGAATAGGTTCTGCAAGGTCGCAGAGGGCTGCTTCTTCATGCTTGCAGAAGTAAACGGAATTGTGCAGTTCCTGCAGTACCACAAGTTGTGCACCCTTCTCAGCACATTTGCGGATGTTGCCTTTGAGTTTCTCGATGTTTGCCTGTATGTCGTTGCCGCAACTTTGCTGCACCATTCCTACTTTCAGTGTCTTCATGGATTGTCGTTTTTGTTTATTCTGTTATCTGAGATATCCTTCAGGGAACTGCATCGTGATACAGTGGAGCGAACCGTGGCCTGAGAGGAGGGCTCTGCAGTCTATAACTATCACCTCTCTGTCCGGGAATGCCTCCTGCAGTCTCTTTGCTGCCACCTTGTCCAATTCTGAACCTGATCCAGGGAGAAGCACTGCTCCGTTGATGATCAGGAAGTTGGCATATGATGCCGGAAGGCGGTAATCATCCAGATACAGCGGTTCAGGAAGGGGGAGTGGTATCAGATTGTATTGTCTGCCGTCAAGTGTCCTGAAGGTCTGCAACTGTTTTTCCATGGCTGCGAGAGGCTCATAATGGGAATCGTCCGGATCTGTACACTGCATATATGCGATTGTATCAGGAGAACAGAATCTCGCCAGAATGTCCACATGACTGTCTGTATCGTCTCCGATGATGGTTCCATGGTCAAGCCATAAGATTCTCTCAAGGCCGAATGCCCCGCACAGTTCTGCCTCGATTTCCTCCTGGCTGAGGTATTCGTTACGGTTAACGGAACACAGGCATTCCGAAGTCGTCAACATGGTGCCGCAGCCGTCACTGTCAATGCTGCCACCTTCAAGGACATACGGACGCATGTCCACCCCCATGACATCATCTTGGAAAGCACCCTGGGAAAATATGTTCTTTGTGATCTGGTTGTCAAGATCGGATGCGAATTTCTGACCCCATCCGTTGAATACGAAGTCGTAAAGATACTTTTCTCCGTTATCACCGTATACGCTTATTCCTCCATGATCTCTGGCCCATGTGTCGTTGAGAGGGCATTCGTAGAACCGTATCTTGTCCGTGTCGATTTCCATCCCTTTCCGTTCTGCAATCCTGGCAATGTCGCCTTTGCATTCTTCGATGTCTCTGGTAACTATCATCAATGGCTCGAAACGGAGGATTGCATGCGCTATTTCCACGTAGCATTCAAGCACTTTCTCCAGTTCGTACCATTCGGTCTCGCAATGAGGCCATGTGAGTTGCACGCCACTTTGACGTTCCCATTCAGCAGGCAGTCTTCCCATAAATCTTCTTTTGAACTAATGAAAAGCAAAGATAATAAAAAAAGAAGACGTCCCATAGTCCGGGACGTCTTCATGGCGATATTTTGTCATGTCGATTACTCAACTGATATTACGCATGCCCTGTCGAATGCAGCCTGACCCTTAGCAGCCTTGACAACAGCGTTCTTCACGTTGTCAACCTCTACGCCATACTTGGTCTTGAGGAGGTCAGCGACATACTCTGCACGAGCCTTGCTGAGGTACTCGTTACGCTTAGCATAACCGGTGTTGCTGTCAGCAGTACCGGTGATTACAGTTGCCTTGCCACCCTTAACGTTCTTAAGTACATTGTTCATGTAGTAGTCAAGGTGCTTGAGTTCCTTAGCGCTGAGTTCAGTCTTTCCGATCTCGAAGTAGAATGCAGCAGGACCTGCTTCGTTGAGGCCGGTGTTTGCTGCAGCATCAGCAATAGCCTTCTGGAGTTTTGCATTCTCTGCCTCAAGTGCAGCGTTGCCCTTCTGAAGATCAGCGTTGTCAGCAGCAAGAGCGGCGTTGGCTGCAGTAAGAGCAGCCGCAGCAGCCTCAGCAGCAGAGATCTTGTCCATGTCAGCAGGGTTGTGATACTCGGAAGCACGGAGCCATTTGTTCTTGCCAAGGTCTACAGCGAGACCGAGAGTTGCGGAAATCTCTCCTGCAGGACCACCTACGTTTGCATGGTAACGTCCGCTTGCAAAGAATCCGCGTACATCGAGTGTGAGGTCAAGTCTGTCGCAGAGGCGGAAGTTCTGGAGGAGACCGGCACCTGCTGCAAATTCGTTGTCGATGAATTGAGGTGCACCGGCACGATTATAGACTCTGAGCAGTCCTGCATGTACGTAAGGAATTATGCTCCAGAATCTTTTGTCCTTATATCCGAAAACTGCATTTGTGAAGTTCCACATGATGTCTCCGTGAATGTACGCAAAGCCGAACTTCTGCTGATAGCGATTCTTTTCTGTATTGAGTTCGCTTCCAAGAACGCTAGGTTTACGTGACCATTCTGAACCATACAGTCCCTGATATCCTACACGTGCACCTACGCTAGGAGTGACCCATTTGCCGACAGTTATGTCAAGTGCAGGGGCGATAGCGGGATCGTATGCTCCGTCGAAGAAAATATTCACTCCACCGGCAGCACCTACAAACCAGTTGCTCCAGAGGCCGTTTGTGAGGTATGGGTGGCGGATGATCTTTCCGTTTTCATCTCTGTTTGAGTTCTTTGCGCTTGTTTCAGTAGCAGTACCTGCCATGAATGCTGCAAGAACGAGAGTCCCCAAAATGATTCTTACATTTTTCATATCATTAAATATTAAGTTGAATCAATATATAAACATGCAAATTTAGCATGTTTTTTTTGAATACCAATATTTTCTCATTTAGATCCGTATACAAAAAATGCTGGGACTCGAACAAGTCCCAGCATTTCATATGCTTCAGTATGATGATTACTCAACTGAGATTACGCATGCTCTGTCGAATGCAGCCTGACCATTTGCAGCCTTGACAACAGCGTTCTTCACGTTGTCAACCTCTACGCCATACTTGGTCTTGAGGAGGTTAGCGACATACTCTGCACGAGCCTTGCTGAGGTACTCGTTACGCTTAGCATAACCGGTGTTGCTGTCAGCAGTACCAGTGATTACAGTTGCCTTGCCACCCTTTACGTTCTTAAGTACGTTGTTCATGTAGTAGTCAAGATGCTTGAGTTCCTTAGCGCTGAGTTCAGTCTTTCCGATCTCGAAGTAGAATGCAGCAGGACCTACCTCGTTGAGGCCGGTGTTTGCAGCAGCGTCAGCAAGAGCCTTCTGGAGTTTTTCGTTCTCAGTCTCAAGAGCAGCCTTGTCCTTCTGGAGGTTAGCCTTGTCAGCAGCGAGAGCAGCGTTAGCAGCAGTAAGAGCAGCCGCAGCAGCCTCAGCAGCAGAGATCTTGTCCATGTCAGCAGGGTTGTGGTACTCAGAAGCGCGAGTCCAGTCAGTTCTGCCGAGGTTTACTGAAAGACCGAGAGTTGTAGAGATATAACCTGCAGGACCCTGACGCTTGTAAACTGTTCCGCGAACGTCGAGAGTGAGGTCGAGTCTCTTAGCAAGACGGATAACGTTGAGGAGACCAGCACCTGCAGCGAGTTCCTTGCCAGCAACCGGCTTGTCGATCATGAGACCAGCGTGAGCGTAAGGAACGAAATCCCAGAAACGAGACTCCTTGTAGCCGCCGATAGCGTTAGAGATGTTCCACATAGCATCACCGTGGATATATCCGAACTTCTGGTCGATACCCTGAAGACCGTTGAAACCAACGCGTGCACCTACACATGGAGTGATCCACTTTCCTACGTTGACATCAACAGCAAGGCCGCTAGCCCATTCTGTGTTGTCTGTGAAGAAGTTCATACCAGCGCCAGCGCCGATGAACCAGTTGTCCCAAAGGCCGTTAGTGAGGTAAGGGTGACGGATAGTCTTTCCGTTCTCATCCTTGTTCTCCTGAGCCTGAGCAGCAGGAGCCGCTACCATTGCGACAACAGCAAGAGCCAATGCTCCGAAAAAGAATTTTACTGTTTTCATAACTACTGATAATTAAACTTATTTGGTTATATTCAATTCTGAACACGTGTTCGCACATGCGTACAAACATAAATGCAAAGATAATACAAATTCTTATAAATGCTACAAAATCCTGAAAATTTATCATAAATTACGGAAATAAAAATCAGACGGCATGTTTTGCCGTCTGATTTGTGAATATTCTATCACGTGGCGATTCTGACGCCATTCCGTCTAGTATGAAATCACTGCCGATCTGCTGAGTTCAGGTTTTGCCTTGGCATCTATGATTTCCGATTTCATTACGATGTTTTCAGGGCTGATGCCATACTTGTCCTTGAGGAGATTCATGATGTATTTTCCTCTTGCTTCGCTCAAGTATGCATTTCTGGTTCTTGTACCGGTGTTGCTGTCTGCTGTTCCCATGATGGTCACCATTACCTTCGAGCCTTTTCTTACTTTTTCCAGAACCTTGTCCGCATAGAAGTCGAGATGCTGGAGTTCGGTGTCGTCCAGGACTGTCTTTCCGATGGCGAAATATACCGTCATCGGGCTCAGGCCAGATATGATGTCTTCGTCTGCGGATTCTGCTTTCTGAAGGTCAGCGACCTGCTTTGTCAGGCTCTTGTTCTTATTCATGAGTCTTGTGTTTTCAGCCTCAAGCAGTGCATTGGCCTCTTCCAGCGCTACCACGGCTGTTTCAACTATGGCCATCCTTTCTGCATTTGCAATCTCTACTGCACCAAGTATCGTGGCTGTCCTTGTGAAGTTCGGCCATCCGAGGTCGACGGCCATACCCATGGTTACCGACGGCACTACAGCAACTCCTGCAGAGCCATGTGCGCTTCCGCTGACAAGCAGGGCCCTCATGTCAACGATAAGATCCAGTCTGTCAGTAAGTCTGAGGTTGTGCAGGAGTCCTGCTCCAGC
>JAFVHZ010000259.1 GCA_017474265.1 Bacteroidales bacterium
ATGTGACCGGTGAGGAAAGTGCCAAGCAGGTGAAATTACGTGCGGCCCGCATCGGGGGCGATGATTCCAACTGCATGATCTACAGCGAGACTCTTATGGAGAACATCATTGCAGAGGCTCGTGCGATGATGCCGGACCTGATGGTGGTGGATTCTGTGCAGACCATGTTTTCGCAGAATGTGGAGTCTTCGCCTGGATCAGTGACACAGATCAAGGAAACGGCGGCTATGCTTCTGAGGTTTGCCAAAGAGACCGGTGTCCCTGTGATTCTCATAGGTCATATCACGAAGGAAGGCAGCATCGCGGGACCGAAGATACTGGAACATATAGTCGATGTCGTGCTTCAGTTTGAGGGAGACAACAGAGGAACATATCGTCTTCTCAGAAGCATCAAGAACCGATTCGGTTCGACTTCGGAACTGGCTGTGTTCGAGATGACAGGCAAAGGTCTCCGCGAGGTCAGCAATCCTTCGGAAATGCTTATCCCGATGCATGAGGAAGGCCTCAGTGGAGTGGCTGTCAGCGCCATGCTCGACGGTACAAGACCGTTCCTGATAGAGGTACAGGCGCTTGTAAGTTCTGCCGCATACGGTACCCCTCAGAGAAGTGCGACAGGTTTCGATGTGCGTCGCCTGAACATGCTTCTGGCAGTGCTGGAGAAGAGGGCCGGGTTCAAACTTAGTGTCAAGGATGTGTTCCTGAATATGGCAGGAGGCCTCAAGGTGAGTGATCCTGCCTGCGACCTCGCTGTGGTCAGTGCAGTGCTTTCTTCGAATTTCGATTTTGCAATTCCGTCGGATATCTGCTTTGCCGGAGAGATCGGACTTAGCGGAGAGGTGCGTCCGGTAGCCCAGACAGACCGCCGCATCATCGAGGCTGCCAGATTGGGATTCAAGAAGATCTTTGTGTCAAGTTTCAGCAGTCTGGAGGGGATTGAGGGAGAACTTTCCAAGGTGTCAGGCCAGAAAGGGGTAGACATTCAGGTGGTGAAAGTTGCAGATGTTCCTGCTCTCTGCCGTACTCTCTTCAAGGGAGACTAGTTTCCGGAAGCGATCACTGCCATAATCTTGTCCAGCAGCGGACGCACTTTCCATGTAGGTGAAGTGCAGTTGTTAGTCATGATGGAAAAGACAATTGTCTTGGAGCGGACTTCTTCAGGGAGATCATGGAGTCCGTTCTGAACGACTGTTCCTGACGGCAGTATATACCCGCTGTAGCATCTTACCCCATTCATCGACCCGCTCTTGACACGGATTCTTTTCCGGATTGTTTCAGGCTGCCCTTTCATATTGTAACTTAGAGTGCCGTTTCCGCCGGGATATGGCAGAGAATTAACGAACACCGGCCATGCAGGAGAATCCGTCATGGCCTCAAGGAATCTGCAGAAGAACTCTGGTGATACATGATTCTGACGTGAAAGTCCACTTCCGTCCTGTACCTTGACTCCTCGTGACACATCTACACCGAGGCTCTTCAGCACTCTGTCCAGGGCCACATAAGAAGAGTCATAACATGCACTTCCGCATTCTTCACGGCCCAAAGTCCTGAGCAGTGTCTCGGCAAAAAGATTGTTGCTGTCGTGATTGGTCTCGAATGCTATCCGCTCCAGAGAAGGGGAGAATGCTGAACCTATGATACAGATGGAATCCGCACCTTCAATCCTCTCGAGCCTGAAATCGGCCGCACCTTCAGTACATTCCAGACCATTCTTTTTCAGAAAGTTCATGAAGTAGTGTGCGCAGGTGTATTCAGGGAACTTGTTGGCACAGTCCACCCTTTTGGCGGCGCGGTCCACCCCGAAGGTTCCACGGATCTCGGCCACAGGAGCAAGGTCGCTGGTATACATGTAAAGAAGGTCTCCGGAACCTTTCTTTCCGGTAGTGCAACTGTATCTGAAAGTCATCCATGGCGTTTCGGGATAATATGGCTTTATCTTTACCGGCATCCCTACTTCCGCCCCTGCCGAAACGGAGAACGACATCATGTTCTCATAGAACATGAGCCCAGTGGCCCCCGTGCCGTAATATGTGCCTATGTCGTTCCATAGCCATGTCGGCTCTTCGGCCATTCCGTCGAAATATCGTCCGTCGCCTATCACCCTCCCTTCTATACGCCTGATTCCGGCAGACCTTACGATGGCCTCCCACTGTCCGAAAGTCCTTTCCAACGTCACTGCTATCGAATCTTTTGAACCTGTGGTCGGGTCGCCTCCTCCTATGATGTAAAGGTCTCCGTAAAGAGTCCCTTCGACGATGTCTCCGCTGTATCCGATCGAAGTCTCATATTGGAAGTCAGGTCCCAGGCGGTGCAGGGCGGCACCGGTGGATATGAGTTTCATGTTAGATGCAGGAACGAGCATCTTTCCTGCATTGATGTCTACAAGAGTCTCTCCGTCTGCGGTGCGGACGCAGATGCCGGTCAAGGCCTGAGCGAGAGATGGATCGGAGGTAAGGACTTCAATCCGTTCCTGCAGAGTGACGTTCTCGGGCTGCGTCTGTCCGTATGCAGAAGTGGAAATGACGAGAACCAGGGTCATGTATGTAAGAATATTCTTCATTTCTGTCAGATTTGTCTTGATATGGCAAAAATAATATAATTTCGACAAAGGTTAAGGATTTATGTATATCTTTGCCTTATACGTACATTGATCAACATATCAAAAAATACAACCTATGGCAAAGAGAGTACTCGTTTCCGGCGGTGCCGGTTATATCGGCAGTCATGTGACTGTCGAACTTATCAATGCAGGCTATGATGTCGTGGTAGCCGACAACATGTCAAACTGCGACATGACCTGCTTCGAGGGCGTGAAGAAGATCACGGGCAGGGAAGATATCCCGTTCTGCCAGATCGACTGCTGCGACTATGCATCTGTAGACAGACTTTTCAGTGACTACAAGATTGACGCTGTCATCCATTTCGCGGCCTTCAAGGCTGTGGGAGAGTCGGTTGCCGAGCCTATCATGTACTATCGCAACAACCTTGTGTCATTCCTCAACATCCTCGAGGCTGCCAAGACCCATGGCGGATGCAACGTGCTCTTCTCGTCATCGGCGACAGTATATGGAGAAGCGGAGAACCTTCCTGTGACAGAGCAGACCCCTCGTCTCCCTGCAACATCTCCATACGGCAACACCAAGCAGATGTGCGAAGACATCCTCCGTGACGTGGTCTTCGCTACAAAGGATTATGATGGTGCGGCGCAGGGACCTGTCAAGGGTATAGCCCTCCGCTATTTCAATCCTATCGGAGCCCATCCGTCTGCACTCATCGGCGAACTTCCGCGTGGCGTTCCAAACAACCTCGTGCCGTTCATCACACAGACAGCAATCGGCAAGCGCGAGTGCCTGAGCATCTTCGGCAACGACTATCCTACAGAGGACGGTACATGTCTTCGTGACTATATCGACATCGTGGACCTGGCAAAGGCACATGTGGTGGCCGTCTCACGCATGATGGATGGAAAGATGAAGGAAGGATACGAGATCTTCAACATCGGAACAGGCCGCCCAGTGTCCGTGGCAGAACTCGTCAATGCTTTCGAGAAGGTAAACAACCTCAAGTTGAACTATAAGTTCGCCCCACGCCGTCCTGGCGACGTTGTAGCGATCTGGGCCGACACCAGATTGGCCAACGAGGAACTCGGCTGGAAGGCAGAGCGCTCAGTAGAAGAAACCCTCGCCGCAGCCTGGGCCTGGGAGAAACGCCTGGCCGGAAAATAATCCTGAAGGTCATATCATACGAAAACAGTCCGGGACCCAGACGGGTTCCGGACTGTTCTGTTTCTGATGGTCGGGAGACTACTCCTGCTTTGAAACTACTGCGCTGAGTTTCTCGCAAAGTTCGTCGAGTTTCTCGAACATTTCCTTTGTGAGGCCGGTGTAGAATGCCTTCTTGTTGCCTTCCGGGTGGTTTGCCCTGATCTTGAGTGAATTGTAAAGATCAACAGCCTCGTCGATTATCTGTGCAATTTCGTCAGTATCCTTGTGCGGATTGAGCGCCACGAAGAGAGCGCAGTCGTCAATGAATTCTGCAACGAAATACTCGATGTCTTTCTTAAAAACTCTAAGGTTCATAGTCAATACGTATTAAATTGGTTTTGTTATAACGGTCGCAAAGGTAATAATTATTCCATTATAACGAAATCGATGAAAGTAAAATTTATTACGCGTTGGTGTCTATTTCGGTTTCCACGACCTCACCGTCCTGGATAAGGGTGCTGTCGGTGTCGTCACTCATGTCGGTGTCGTCAACCTCGATTCCGAGTCCGTTGTCGGCATGGTCGGTCTCGATTGCTATGGTGACTGTAGTCATGGCGTTGCGCTTGTATGTGATCTCGTGTGTTCCGAGAGGGAAGATGGTTCCGTCCGGTTTGTGCCAGTTGATGGTCACAGGGATGGTCTCCTTATATGTGTTGTCTTCATATGCGGCCTTCACATTCTTGAAGGTGTAGATGTCGGATGTGGACTTTTCTGAAACGGAAAGGTCAAGCATGATCTTCGGAGCATCTGTGATCTGGACTTCGAGTTGTCCCTCCTTTGCCAGTTTGCCTTTGGCGATGAACTTGGCGCCGAAACTTGTGCGCTTCATCTTTATCATGACCTTTTCGTTGTTCTTGAGTCCAGGGATATAGTCGAGGTACTCACCGTAGAAGCGCTCGAGGTTCGGAACGGCGTAGATGCCCTGATTGATTACTTCTGTTTTTTCCAATGCTGATGAACCTTTGTCAAGGCCATAAAGGTAAACAGCAGACTGGTAATCGAATTTATTGGTCATAGAGCACCAAGAACTGCCGCTTCCGGAGATTGCAAACGGGCCAAGGAAAGCAATGTTGCCGTCCATAGTGGTAGACACAAGCCTATTCTTCCCATCCACAACCATACTGGCAACGAACTTGTATCTGTAACCCTTCATAAGGTTGATGGAAATGTCATCTCCTATATCAAAAAGACCATATGCATATGGAGTCCAAGTCACATTCGTTCCTTCAGCAGCCTCCTTGTTCGGAGTGGAGTATACCTGGATACCATATACATTGTCCTGGTCGTTTCCCCTTCTGAGAGGTTCGTCAGTCACTTCAAGGATCTCACCGCTCCATCCGAGAGAAACGGTATAGAAATCGGGTTCAACAGGCTCCGGAGCATCGATCTGTGCCTTGTTGCAGGAAAGGATGCTGCAGCACATCAGCATGACTGCAGCAAAATTGAATCTTGCTTTCATATGTTATAGGTTTACGTGGTTGATTTTCACAAGAATGTCGAGCAAATGTATGAATAAAGAACTTGTAATGCAATAGTAATGACAGAAAAAGTGCGGAAAGTTATGAATATTCAATTAAATTGCTTAAACTTGCAGAATCTGACACTGAACGATTACTTGTCGTTATGAAAAAACTGTTTACAATACTATGTGTTGCCTTGGCTGCAGTGGCATCCGCTGCCGCTCAGGGAGGGCATAGTGTGTCGGACAGTGTGGTGACGGAAAACTTCGCCATCTATTATCGTTTCGATGACACCGGCTTTGATCAGACATATCTCAGCAACAGCGAGACCGCTGCCCACATCAAGAACTATCTTCTCAATTCGGCCCGCATCGACAGCGTCACCATCTATGCCTGGGCATCTCCAGAAGGAGCCTACCATCATAATGTCTACCTCTCCAGAGAGCGCGCCAAGACAGCAAAGCGTTTCCTTCTTGCCCATTCTCCGGACAGCGCAAAACTGAATTCAGAAAAGATCCATATAAGCCCGCAGGCCGAGAACTGGCCCGGACTGGTCAGACTTGTCGAAGAGAATTACCACCGCCACGACCGTGTCAAGGTGCTCAGGATCCTGAAAGACAAGACCATCTCTGACGAGACCCGTAAATGGCGTCTGAAGCAACTCGACGGCGGCATCGCATGGAGGGTGCTCTTCTACCGCTACATGCCTCAACTCCGTTCCGCTACATGGATCTGTGTCTGGGCGGAAGTCATAGACCCGCTTCCTGAGATGCAGACAATGAAGGCATTCGCCACTACAGCCGAAAGACCGCTTCCTGTGATGACAGATGCTGTTGTGCCGGCTGAGCCGAAGGAAAGCAGAGTGCCTGTCGCTGCCCTGAGGACCAATCTTCTGGTGCCGGCCCTCAATGTGGGTGCGGAGATACCGATAGGAAACCGTTGGTCTGTAGGTGCAGACTATTATTACCCTTGGATATGGCCTGACAAGACCAATAAGAACTGCTTCGAGTTCCTCGGAGGTTCTCTTGAAGGCCGCTACTGGTTCGGAAAGGACAGGACGCCATCCGACAGGCTGAAAGGCCACTCCATAGGTCTGTATGCCGCTGCGGGATACTATGACTTTGAAAAGGACTTTGAAGGCCTGCAGGGCGAATTCGTAAGCACAGGACTTGACTATACCTATGCTGTCGGACTGGGAAGGAAAAAGAGGGTCAACCTCGAATTCACTCTTGCACTGGGCTACATCCATGCCTGGAACAGGACATATTCGGTGCCGGGACCAGAAGGCGCCCTATACCCGGATGACGGAATAATGATGTTTGACTACTTCGGACCGACAAAGGCTGCTGTCAGTCTTGTCGTGCCGATATTCGGAAAGGAGGGCCGCAGATGAGAAGGAGAATGACCATGGCCCTGATTCTGCTGGCAGTGATGTTCGCATCATGTCAGAGACGACCTTTCGCGGAAGACACCACCAAGGTGAATCTCGTGCTGAAGGTGAATACCGATGTCGTCAACCATGAAGGCCACCCGATGCCGGAGACCATGCGCGTGGGCCTTTACGACCCTGCGGGAGGAGCCGGCCGCTACACCGACTATGTGGGCCCTGAAGGCGGCTACATCTACCCGATGGCCGGAACATACGACCTCATAGTATATAATATAGGAACGGAAAGTACCCAGGTAAGGAAAGAAAGCAGCCACGGTGAGATCGAAGCATTCACCAGCGAAGTTTCTTCCTTCCTGAAGTCCCAACTCAGCAGGTTCCTTGCAAAAAGGGCTCAGGCCAGGGCTGAACGCGCAAAAGCAGAAGCGCAGAACGGCACCAAAGGCAGCAAGCCGGAGACATCAGCCCCGTCAGACGAGGAGAAGATAGTCTACGAACCGGACCACCTCTTTGTCGGCAATGTGAAGGGAGTCGTCATACCGGCCCTTCTCGAAGGGGACGAAGACAGGGAGATAATGCTGGAGGTGGATGCGCGCTCGGTGGTGGAGACATGGAAGATATCCCTCACCAACGTGGAAGGTCTGGAATGGGTGCAGAGCGTGGTGGCCATCATCTCAGGTCAGTCCGGCTCCCACTTCATCGGACGTCAGGAAGACTCTGATGACGTCGTGAGCATATACTTCGAGATGAAGCCGGACAAGGAGAAAGGGCTCATCACAGGCCAGTTCAACACCTTCGGAAAGCATCCTCAGGTGCAGTCTGACCTTAGTCTTGACATCAACGTCACCGACACAGGCGGAGACGAGCACCACTACCATTTCGACGTCGACTCCGAATTCATGGAGAATCCGGAACTTCACATCGAAGTCGAGGAGGAAATCAAGGTCGAAGAGCCTAAGGGCGGCGGAGGCGGATTTGTCCCTTCCGTTGAAGATTGGGACGAAATTAAGACGGAGATAAACATCTAAAAGGAAATACAATTAATAACTTTAAATTTTTTAACAACCAAAAACAAAACTATTATGAAACGTTTATTTCTACTCGCAACAGCAGCGATAGTTGCTCTTGCATCTTGCACAAAGACTCAGGTTGTCAACACAGAGGCTCCTGAAGAGATTGCTTTCAAGACTGTGGCAGGCGCTATGACAAAGGCTGCTTATAGTGGAACCCTTGGCGTATTTGCTGAGTATACTGATGATACACCTACTACGACCTCATATTTTGACAATGCACCTTTTGCTCAAGATGGTGGTGTATGGAAGGGTAGTAAATACTGGCCAAAAGAGGGAACTTTGGATTTCACATTCTATGCTCCACATATGAAGTCAGGTGCTGAGTACAACGATGGTACAAAGACCCTGACTTTGACGATTCCTGATAATGGCACTGCTCAGACTGATTATCTGGTAGGTAAAACAAGGCCTATGGGTGAATCTTATACTCCGGATAAGAAAGTCAATGTCCAGTTGGATCATGTACTTGCTTCAATCAAGTTTACTGTGAAGGCTGATAAGGCGTCCGTATATCAGATAACATCTATGGTTCTTAATGATACAAAGCAGGCTGGTACAGCAAAATTTGTATATGCTAATAACGGAAATTCATATGATGCTTCAGTAGAAAACGCAACAGGAGATACAGATTTTGATGTTATTTCATCACCTACATCAGTACTGACATCTGATGAATCCGTTGGTGAAGAAAATGGTTACCTCGTTTTCCCTTCAACTGGTACAAGTGTGACAGTTGAATATACAATAGGCGGTGCTCCGCAGACAAAAACTCTTTATTTATCCGCTGATGAGTGGCTTTCAGGAAAGCAGTATACATATGCTATATCATTCACTTCTAATGAAATCCTTGTTAGTCCTACAGTTGTTGATTCATGGACTCCAGGTTCTGCCACTGCACCTGTAGCAATCAACTAATACTCTTACCCCCAGGCACCTGACCGTGCCTGAGGGTGCCAATGTCCCTGATGACTCAGGGCAAAAAGATCCTTGTCACAGTATGTAGTAAGGTGAAAGAATTGATTAAACGCATGAAGATAATTGCTGAAATATTGTCGATAGTGATCTTGCTCGCAGGGATGGCTTCCTGCACCAAGACCGACAGACTATATGATGACGATAGGACCGAAATCGCCATGCGGCCTGTCATGTCGGTCATGCCTAAGGCTCCTGTCACCGGTACCGAATACCCTGTAGGTGCGTCCTTCGGCGTGAACGCATACTATTCTTCAGACTATTCGCATGGCCAGGAATGGACCTCCGTGTCTTCTGTCCAGCCATATTTCGAGAACAGGAAGTTTGTCAAGGAGGACGAGACCTTCTCCGGCGATCCGGATTGCTACTGGCCCCATAGCGGTTCCCTCGTTTTCGCCGGCTACAGTCCGTATAACCAGGACGTCGACCCGTCGTTTGACCCTTCCTCGAAGACCTTGTCCATCAAAGGTTTCACCTCCGATGGCCAGACCGACCTCATGTACTTCCTTCCGGAACTGTCAAACGGCCGTCTGAAAGGCCTTAACACCAGCACCACCCCGGTTCCTGTCTCTTTCAGCCATGCCCTCACACTTCTTGAGTTCAACATCAAAGGCATAGAAGGAGATGAGCCTATCAGACTGAAGAAGATATCGATTGCTAAAGGCAAATGGTACAGTACAGGTGATTTTACCGTCACCGTCGGTGGTAATCCTGAATGGGAGAATGTCGTGACATCCGGCAACGACGACCTTGAGATATACAGTCCGGAATCAGGCCATCCGATCACCACTACTCCTTTCTCCGTATCCGGCCTTGTAATCCCCGGAAAGATTGAGGAAAACAAGAATGCCGTGGACATCAAGATAGATTATGAGGTCAATGCTGCCCAGACCTATCAGAAGTCAGGTACTGTCGAGACTTCTGTTCAGCCGATTTGGGTGATAGGGAATAAATACATATACGATATAACCATCGCTTCCGGATTTATCGTCGTCGACCCTTCGGTCGGGAATTACACCGTAGTGGATGGCCCGGATCCTGAAATATAGGAAAATATGCTTAGAGACTTATATAAATATATGTGTGTGTCACTTGCGGCTCTTCTTGCAGCCGCATGTGCCGACCTGCCTGAGACTACGGAAGTTCCTGACCCGCAGGAGCCGCGCTATATGACCTTCGATATTTCCGAGATTGATACGAAAGTCTCGGATTCCGAAGACCTTAAGTCTTATGAGTTTTCCATATGGATCTTTGATCCTGATGCAAAAGTAACATTGGTTAACGGAGACGATGTAAAGTTGAGATATGATTCTACTTCAGGCCGTTGGAGATTTCATGATGGCATTTCATTCATTGATGTGCCCTGGAGAGATAGAAACCACGATTTCTTTGTTATAAGTTCGTATGATCTGGCCGGTACGTCAGAGAAGATAAGTTTTGATAAGTCTTCGATGGGTTATATGAAGAACTATCAAAACAGTGTGGCTAGGTTCTCGATCCCGACCATGAATATGACGTATAGTTCCGGCGGGTCTGATTACAATTATTACAAGGACATCTTATATGCTGCCGCATCCAGAGATGTCAGGACAGAAGATGGATACAAGCCGGTGAGTCTGACTCTCAGACATCTGTGGCCTGCTCTGGAGTTCAATATGATCAATGAGACCAATCAGAAAAAGTATATTACAGACTTTTCTGTCAGTAACTTTGACGTAGCGTTTGACGGTTTTTCCTTTTATGTAAATCGTGGTTATGACTCACAACTTAATAATTACACAGGTGTCGCTGCCAATAAATATGAAGTGGCGGATTTTGTTCTGGATCCTGATGAAGAACTGTCTGTCTTTGGCATGCCGGTCATGGTGTTTCCTCAGAAGTTCGTGTCTAACGAAAATTCTGCCATATTAAGTTTCTCTGTGGATGGAGTAAAGACAACCAAGCCTTTCTATGTCGATGCACCAGCCGGACTTTCAACGCAGGCATGGAATCCCGGCACATTATATAGTTACGACATAAGGCTCACGACTGCTGCTGAGCCTCTCGTGATCTCACCTACTGCGTCTGTAAAGCATGTCAAGGATGCAAATGGCGTTCTCACTCATTCCGCTCTGACTCTTAACCTCCCTCTGGAGGACGCGCAACTCAGCCGCGTGAAGAATCTCAGAGTCGTTGTGTCGAAGGGTGGAGTGGATTATCTGGACCAGACATTTGCAACGGTGTCTTCCAATCAGATTACTCTCTATAAGGGCAGTGCTTCGGATCCCGGACTTTTCTATATGCCTAAGGGAGCAGGCTATCAGGTGACACTTACGTACAATGATGGTTTTTATGACCGGACGGAGACCTGCGAGGCGACATCACCTGCTCCGGACTATACTCTGACTGTGAATGTGTCTGCGACATCAAATCAATTCACCGTCAACTCGATGTCGGTGAATATCGCTGATAGAGTTTTGGATGAATGCCCGCTTAGTGGAAATCCTAGTAATAGCATGTTACTTCGGGTTACGGGTAAGGATCCTAGTTATAATTTTATATATACTTATACTAGTGGAGTTTCGCTTAGATCTTCAACGTTTCTTTCAAATGTAACATTCAGCAGTTGGGCTCCGCAAGATTATGGCTACTATACTATTTATCCATATGTGAAATTTGATGATGTAGTGAAAGAGGCTGCCAATTGCAACATCGTAACGAGCAATAATTACAGCGGACAACAGATTTATCCGAAAGAGGTCAGATATCGTACCGTATCTCAGATATATGACAGTAGGAATCTTGAAGACGGAGAGATGTATGTCATACGGGCGAATTGGAATTCATCAATTTATTGGTCTGTCAATACTAGTACAGAGCAACTTGTTTCCGGTTCTTCTCAAACATCATTCCCTAAGGAATATGTGTTTGTCTATGATAGGGATGAGTCGAAGGAGGTCGCAGGAGGATTTAAAGATACTAATCCTTCAAATTACAGACTTGAATCAGTTGGTGCGTGGAAGTCTTTGGCTACAGGAGATTATATGGCGTACAGTGGTGGCTTGTTCTATTTTAACGTGTCGTCTGCATCTTCTGCTCAATATGTAGTCTGTGCAAACGGATGGGATACGTATAATACTTCTGCTGACATAGATATGTGTGTGGATGCTACGCGTATGATTGTATATACAAATAGTGCATTCACTTTGGGAACCAGTTCGTCTGCTTATGTCAATTATAATCAACAATGGAAGTGGAATATCTTTAAAGTTCAGGCCGAGTGATGACTGACCCTTTGCTGCTCTGTTGTTAAACCTGTCCCACTTGCTTTCTTCACCTTGCAGGGCTGCCCCTGTTTGCTGTTATTTGCACAAGCCAGTTGCCGCCGATAGCCCCGTTGAGCGGCAAATGCTGCTTATACGATGTTCTGCCCGCTCAATGGTCCCGAACCTCAACCCGATGAGCGGATACAGAGGCATACATCCGGGATTTTCCGCTCAATGGGTCAGCGGGCAGATGGCAACGGGCAGGCGCGAGGACGGCCTTTGGGTCGAGCCGCCCGCAGCGCCTGGACCGTTGCCACCGGAGACCGTATATTCCGGTGGCGGTGCCCCACACAACAGTGTCCCGAAAGGAGTCCAGTATTTTTCCGTTTCGTATTGTCAAATCTCATCAAATCAGCCTCAACCACCTTCTCTCCCGGAAATCTGTCCCCATATTTCCGTTTCGCGTGTCCCCATCATCCAGAGAATCAACTTTCTCTGTCATCCTGAGCGTTCACCTGTCATCCTGAGCGCAGCGAAGGATCTTTTATTTGCGCAGACTGCCCATGAAAGCACTTCAACGTACGGTCTGTGTCGGAAAATTTGTTCGATTTTTTGCAAAAATCAAACAAATTTCCGAGCCCGAATCGCCCTTGGAGCGGCTTCCAAGGACGTTTTTCTGAATTATCCGCATACTTTTAGTTTACACGGATAACTCTTCGGAACTTTGCCTTCGTAAAAATTTGAATTTTGTTTTTATGGAGAAGACAGAAAAAGAAAAGAAGAAGAAAGAGCCTGTGCGGGGCTATGCGAACCTGCTGTGCGACTTCATGTTCAAACGCGTGTTCGGCAGCGAGGCGAACAAGGATATGCTTATCGAATTCCTCAACATGGTGCTCGAAGACATCAAGATCGTGCACGTGAACTTCACCCCGAACGAGCACCAGGGACTGACAGAGGAGGACCGCAAGGTGGTGTTCGACATCTCGTGCAGGTGCAGTGACGGCAGGACATTCATCATCGAGATGCAGAACGGCTTCCAGAGGCATTTCCGCAAGCGAGCGCTCTACTACACGACCTATCCCATCCACGCTCAGGGCAGAGAGGCGAGA
>JAFVHZ010000260.1 GCA_017474265.1 Bacteroidales bacterium
GATGGTTCAATGTCGAGGACAATTATTTCCGTCCCGGTCCGGCAACAAGACATCTTGACGGTGAGTGGCTTGACATCAGCACTTCTTTGACAACATCAATGATCCCTGGTGAGTTCTACATCGACGACAATGTATATGACGTGTCTGCGGTGAAGAAGGGAGGCTTTGAAGGAAGGAAGCCTGAGTATGAGAAGATTGCAGAAAAAGAGAAGTACTATGGCGAGGTGTCTGCAGAAGATCCTTTTGCCATATCAGTAGAATTGGAGTCTCAGGATGCGGACAAGGCCTATAAGGCTGTCCTCAAGCATGCCGGATCTTCGAAGAAGCGTGACGCCATTGATAAGCGTATCATAAAGGAAGTGAAGAAAGGTAAGGCGACATACCGCGGCTCGGTCACAGGCTTCCCAGGCATCATAGATTCAGAAAACGACGTAAAATAATATGAAGAAATTACTACCCATACTATTTCTGGCCCTCCTCGTGGCCTGCCATCCTGACGACCCCGTGACGCCGACAGAAGTGTCTGCTCCGACTGGTGTCAAGGCAGCATATGTAGGCAATACGTCCCTGACATTCACATGGGATGAGACGGCTGATGCTGACTATTATGTGGGCCGTCTGGAACTATCTGACGGAACGCTTGTTTCAGGAGGTCAGACGACTACGAAAGAAACCTCTCTGACTTATGATGACCTGGTTTCCGGTACTGCATACCAGTTCAAGGTTCGTGTTTCTGTCGGAGGAGTGAACTCTCCTTATTCACAGGCCCTTCCAGTCACGACCTTGGGTGAAACAACCCCAGGCCCCGATCCAGGCCCTGATCCAGGTCCGGACCCTAAACCGACGCCATCTGAATATTACGCTCAGTTCAAGATTCCTGCTGCGGAAGACCAGCATGGTCAGGCGCTTGCATTTCCTGGCGCCGAAGGCGGCGGAATGTATACGACCGGAGGTCGCGGAGGCAAGGTAATCCATGTCACGACGCTTGCAGACAGCGGCGCAGGCTCGCTCCGTGCCGCTCTTGCGGAGCCCGGTGCGAGAACCATCGTCTTTGATGTCGCAGGACTCATCGAACTTAAGTCAACATTGAATATCAGCAAGGGGGATGTGACCATTGCAGGTCAGACTGCTCCCGGAGACGGAATATGCCTGAAGAACTATGCGACTCAGATTTCTGCCAGCAATGTCATCTTCCGTTTTGTGCGATTCCGCATGGGTGACGAGAAAAAGCAGGAAAATGATGCAGTCTGGGGACGTTATAATGAGAACGTGATTCTTGACCACTGCTCGATGTCATGGTCAACTGATGAATGTGCATCGTTTTATGCCAACAGGAATTTCACCATGCAATGGTGTGTGATGACAGAAAGCCTCAGGGTGTCAGTTCATGGCAAAGGAAATCATGGCTATGGAGGTATATGGGGAGGCAAGGACGCTTCGTTCCATCATAATATGCTCGCCAGCCACGACAGCCGTAACCCTCGTATCGATCATCCTCAGGTTTATGGGGATTATGTATCTACACATCGCGGAAATGTAGATTACAGGAACAATACGGTATATAACTGGGGTTCTAACTCTACTTATGGAGGTGAGAACGGCTGGTTCAATATAGTCAATAATTATTATAAGCCGGGTCCCGCTTCAAAGAAGACTACATATTTTGTGGATGCGTATGGCTCGTATGTCAAGGACGGGGTCACTTATGCTGACCGATATCCGGAACTCTACCTTTCCGGCAATGTCCATACAGGCAACGACGGCATTACGGGAGCCAATGATGCATCAGCTGTCTATTGGCATAACGGATCGGCATATGCAAACTATAATACAGTCCTGTCTTCGCCTCATCTGCTTGCAGGCCCGTCCTCGGAAGACATCTACACCACGACTCATACTGCCGAGACAGCTTTCGAGCGTATTCTTGCATATGGCGGAGCGTCCCTCTCGAGGGACTCTGTCGACGAGCGTGCATGCACGGATGCAAAGACGGGAAAGGCTACATTCACTGACGGAGGCAACGGCTCGAAGAACGGTATCATCGATACTCAGAGTGCTGTCGGCGGCTGGCCTGCATATGAGGCTACATCGGCAGAAATTGCCAATGTCAAGGATTCGGACGGTGACGGAATGCCGGACTGGTTCGAGGATCAGTTCGGCCTCAAGAAGTCTGACGCTTCCGATGGAAACGCCAAGACCCTGGATTCGTATGGACGATATACCAACCTGGAAATGTACCTCCATTACCTTGTAAAAGATATTGTCGAGGGGCAGAATGCAGGCGGAACCTATAAGAAAATATCATAAATGCGGACCTGCGTGCGTGGGTGGTGTTAAAAATTACATGTAATGCGATAAAATTTTACTTGCCCCTTGCGTACGATTAGGTAAATTCGCAATATCGAATATTCACTAACAACTAATACAAACCAAAAAAGTTCATTTATGAAAAATCTGACTTACAGGATTTCTCTGCTGATCTTAGGACTGTTTGCCACAGTATTTGTGGCAAACGCTCAGGAGATCAGGGGTGTCGTGTCAGACGCTAACGGTGAACCGCTGATAGGCGTATCCGTTTTCGTGGACGGCACAACTTTAGGTGTTTCGACGGGTGTTGACGGTGACTATGTCATCAATGTCCCTGATGCAAAGGGCAAGACTCTCGTCTTCTCGATGATCGGACTGGCAACAAAGGAAGTCGTGATCGGAAACAACACGACCATCAATGTTGTCCTTGAAGAGGATGCTAACTTCCTCGACGAGACAGTGGTCATCGGTTATGCAACAGTAAAACGTCGCGACCTCATGGGTTCCGTGACTTCAGTGGGCAATGAGGCCCTGA
>JAFVHZ010000261.1 GCA_017474265.1 Bacteroidales bacterium
AAAGGGTAATGAATGCGGGATCATCAAATTCGGTTCCCGCGTGGACATGTATCTCCCTCTTGACGCTGACATCAAGGTGAAGTTGGGAGAATGTGTCAGGGGTAGTGAGTCAGTGATTGCCGAACTTAAGAAATAAATCATGGAAGAAATACTGATCATTCTTTTTCTGATTCTCCTGAACGGCGTTTTCTCAATGTCGGAAATATCACTGATTTCTGCGAGGAAATCCAGTCTGCAGTCTGAAGCCAACAAGGGGAGCAAGTCAGCCAAGACGGCTCTGAAACTTGCTGAAAATCCGGACCGTTTCCTGTCTTCTGTTCAGGTCGGCATCACACTTATCGGGCTTCTTACCGGTATGTTCTCCGGCAACAAGATAGCCTCGATCTTCACTGCTGTGATGATGAAGGCCGGACTGAGCGAATCTGTTGCAGGTCCTCTTGCCCAGACAATCATTATCATCATAGTCACTTATTTCTCAATTGTGCTGGGCGAACTTGTACCTAAGAGGATAGGTATGAGCGCTGCTGAGAAGGTGTCGAAGATCGTTGCCGGTCCTATGAGGTTCATTTCCAAACTGACATACCCTCTGGTGTGGATCCTGTCGAAAAGCACTTCTCTGATTGTGAAGATGCTTGGTGTGAAGACTCAGGAGGCCAAGGTCACGGAAGAGGAAATCAAGTCGATCATTCAGGAAGGAACGGAAGAGGGAGAGGTTTCTCCTGTCGAGCAGGATATCGTTGAGCGTGTCTTCACCCTGGGAGACTTGAGTGTCAGCACCATCATGACTCTCCGAAACGATATCACATGGCTTGAACTTGAGATGAATGAGGCTGAGGTACGTGAAACTATCGAGAACAATCTTTACGAAGAGTATCCTGTTGCTGACGGAGACCTTGACCATGTCGTGGGAATCCTCAGACTCAAGGATTTCGTTCTCAATGTGGGGAAAGGTGACTTCCATCTTGAAAAGATGATCCAGACTCCAGTGTATTTCCATGAGAACATGAATGTCTATAAGGTTCTGGAGGAGATGAAGGCGAAGAAGGTGAGCCGTGCACTGGTCTGCGATGAGTTCGGTTCATGCTGCGGAATCATCACTCTCAAGGATATACTTGAGGCTTTGATCGGAACTATCAATGACGACGACGATTCAGATCCGGATATCGTTGCCAGAAGTGGCAATGATGGCTGGCTCGTAGACGGTCAGTGCTCGATGTACGACTTCCTGAGGCATTTCGATCTTGATGACGAGATGCAGGACTATGAGTATACTACGGTAGCGGGACTGATTTTCGATCAACTTGAGCATATGCCTGAGGCCGGTGACATGATTGAGTGGGGCGATTTCACCTTTGAGGTCGTAGATATGGATGGACCTCGTGTCGACAAACTCATCGTCAAGCGGCAGTCTGCAGAACCTGAATCAGATAAATAATCCGATATTCAATACTACGAAAATCTTATCGGCACTTTGCACCGATGACCCCCGCCTCCCTCTCGGGAGGCACCCCCTGGCCGGGGGTGGCATGTCATCTATAGCAAAGTGCCGATAGGATTTCTGTAATATCCGATGTAATCAGGATTGTTCTATCAGTTCGAGAAGGCGGTCAATGGCTTCTTCTTCCGGTACATGGCGGAGAACAGGTTCCTTTCCTTTGTAAATCGAAACCTTACCGTTTCCTTCACCGACATATCCCCAGTCTGCATCAGCCATTTCTCCGGGACCGTTCACTATACAGCCCATCACTCCGATCACCATTCCCTTAAGGTGAGAGGTGCGGCGTTTCACTTCATTGAAGGTCTTTTCGAGGTTGTACATGGTACGGCCGCATCCAGGGCATGCGATGTATTCCGGTCTGTAGAAGCGGCGTCTTGCTGCCTGCATCAGTTCGTCTGTAAGATATGATGCATATTCGCTTCCGTCCAGGGTCTTTTCTTCACCCTCCTCAATGTATGAGCCGCGGAGTTCGACCTCGTCCAGTTCCTTGTCAAGCAGACGCTTTCCGAAGTCGCAGGAGAAATCGAGAAGAAGTCTTTCGCGTGATGGTGATATGTACGTTGCAATGGCACTCTTGCCTTCGATTGTGATAGAGGCCATCGTCGAAGTAAGTCTGCCGTCATATCTGTCTGCAAGGTATTGTGCTACAGGGATTTCATTGACAGGATCCTCAGTAAGGGAAACGCGGATAGTATTTCCTATACCTTCAGACAGCAGTGCAGATATTCCCACGGCCGACTTGATGCGTCCACCGTCACCGTTTCCAGCCTCTGTAACTCCAAGGTGGAGAGGGAATACGATGCCTTTCTCCTGCATCGCTACCGCCAGAAGCCTGTACGCCTCTACCATGACTATGGTGTTGCTGGCCTTGAGGGATACGACCACATTGTAGAAATCATTTTCGACGCACATTTCAAGCCATTCCATGACGGCTTCCTTCATAGCGAGCGGAGTATTTCCATATAGGTTCGTGATCCTTTCCCCGAGCGAGCCGTGATTAAGTCCTATCCTTATGGCAGTGCCGTTTGCCTTGCAGACCTGCACAAGTCTGGCAAACTGTTCCTTGGCCTTTTCATGGTCCTTGTGGAAGTTTCCCGGATTGATGCGTACCTTTTCAACAACTTCTGCAGCGGCAATTGCTATTTCTGATGAGAAATGCACGTCCGCTACAAGGGGAGTGACTATTCCTCTGTCTCGAAGAATACCCTTGATTTCCTTGAGAGAATCCACCTGTGCCAATGATGGTACGGTCAGTCTTATCATCTGAGCGCCGGCATCAGCGAGACGTATACATTGTTCAACAGATGCCGCCACGTCTGAAGTGTGGGTGTTGCACATAGTCTGTACCACTATAGGACTATCGCCGCCTATGGTGATGTTTCCTACCTTGACTTTAACTGTATCCATTATCTTTATCATTCATTTGTTCCGTAAACCATTTCTCTGGCAGCCTTCTTCAGGTCGCTCTTTGTCTTTCCTGTCCTTTTCGAGAGGTGGAAATGTATTCCTGCAGATATGGTGATATTGCTGGGATATGCGTATCTGTAATATATTTCACTATAGTGGTCTGGATCGTACAGAGTTCCGAAAGAATGCTTGTACGTAGCCTTGAAATGAATCTCTATAGGGTCGAAGACAAGTCCGAATCCGCCTCCTGCCTTCACGCCATAGTCCCACCTTCTGTCAGTGTCGAGGAATGAATTCCTCACATCGTCGGAAACATTTCCGGTCTTTCCCGGATACCTGTGGATTCCAAGACGGTATCCTGCGTAACATCCGAGATCGACTATAATCTTGAAGTTCCACAAGTCATAATGTACATGACAGAGGAGAGGAAGTTCCAGGATATCATATACAGCCTTTTCCGCTCCTTCTATCTGATATGTATAGTCCTTATCCTCATTGTACTCGAACTGATAGCCTTCCTGAGTGTACAGAAGACCGACCTGAAAACCGAAATAAGGCATATATCCGAACATCTTGCCATATTTCGTATACGAGATTCCTATGTTGACAGGCAACATGAGCATATCCTGTTTTTGTGACGGATTCCACATTACTCTGCTGAGATTGACACCATAGTGGAAACCGATCATCGAATAGTCGTTGATGACAAGTTTTTTCTTGATGTTGAGTGTGTCAAGAAATTCATCAGTATATTTATTCGCACTCAGACCTTCAGGCAACTCGATCTTCTTCAGTTCGGTCTGGGCGCCGGCAGCAATGAAAATGCATGCAAATGTTATTGATAGCAGAATCTTCTTCATAATCATCTGAACATTTCTGATATGTCGATACTCTGTTCTATTTCAGTCATTTCCGGAATGTCGATCAGGAATGTACCGTCTTCCAACTTATAGAATCTGACTTTTTCCGGCTGCTTGTGCTCGAGAAGTATTCCCGTATCTACGAGGCCGTTACGGTTCAAATCTTCAGTGATACGTATAGAATATTTACCGGCCTTAAGGTATGGAAACAGGAGAGTCTGATCCTTATCTATTATGTATGACCTCAGGGTCTTGTCCCTCTTCTCATTGAGCAGGTCTATTATATATTTGTTCTGTACACCGCTGAGCACCAATGACATGCTGCTGAGTTTGTCATCATTCGGAAGGGAAACTTTCACCTCAGTACTGTCATTGTAGAATCCGTTGACGTCCTTGAATTTGCGATGTGGTACCTTAAGATAGTATTCATATCCCGGCTGAAGTTGGACTTCTGGACGGATCACGTATTTTCTCAGATTCAGAGTGTCTTGGGTCACAGTGTATTTTCCGACAGATTCCTGCTGACGAGGATTGAGGTATCGGAAAGTAAGCGAGTCGAACGCTGACTCTACTACAGGATATTTGAACTCCATCTCAAAACCATACTGCTCGACAGTCTCTGGTTTTGCTGTCAACGTGAAGACAGCAGTGGTATCTTCCTTCTTGATATCCTTTGTCGAACTCTTTCCTGGTCCTTTCTTAGGCTTTACAAGAGGTATCTCTTCTGTAAACGGATTGAGGAGTCCCAAAGTGTCAGTCTTCATGTAGGTAACATTCAGGAAAAGTGTGTCCGGCTGCTTCTTCGGATCATTCACCCAGATTTCAAGACTGTCCTGCACGATATTGAACTGGGTTATTATCCTGTCCTTAGGCACACCTTTTATCCACAGAGAGTCAATCTGTGCATATGGAGCCATGAAGGTGATGTATGCGGTCCTTTCTCCGACCCTTTCCTTGTTGACTATCATCTGTTTGGATGGTTTCTCCTTGAAAAGGTTCAGTTCCATCTCTGTCTTTCGTGCCAGACAATTGATGGTATCCTTCATGTCGTATTTCTGCAGTTCCGGCAAAGAATCGTTCACTACAGTGAGCGGAGTGAACAATGTGTCGATGAAGGCAACCTTCTCTGTCTCGGGGTCATATTTGTTGTTGTTGTTCTCGTCCCAGATCGCATACATCCGGTATACGGTATCCTGAATGTTGCGCAGGCAGAAGAATCCCCATTCGTCGGTCTTGATGGCGGCATCCGGTCTTTTCAGGAAAATGGCAGAGTCCGCATGGTCCTTGTACAGCATTACGGTAGCGCCTTTCACCGGCTGAAGGGTGTTGCAGTCCTGGACGATTCCGGTCACCATCATGGAGTCGATCCGATCTCCTGTCGAGAAGACAAGAGTGTAACCGGGGAACATGTTGCCCTCGTTGTTATCCGCTATGGCATTAGTCACGTCAAGCGTATATGTCTTGTTCGAGTCAAGGTCGCTTTCGAACGAAATCAATACTCCCTTGCCTTTGAGCCTGAATTTCGGCATCTTTTCCAGAGGAGGCGAGAGGTAGAGGCTCTTAGGGTCCTTGACTGTGACGTACTCATTGAATACAAGATAAAGTTTTGTCTTGGACGTAGGGACATTCACTGCACCTGGTTCGGGGAACAGTTTGGTTATTATCGGTGGAATTGTGTCCTTAGGGCCGCCACTTGGGGGAGTAGTGGTATTTGCACACGAATGTGAAAATATCATTGAGCCCAAAACCAGAGCGATAGGAATTGCTGGTATATATCTTGATAAACGCTTCATATTCAATTGGTATTATAAATCTGTCCTGATGACACTTTGAATGCCCTCGATCTTTTCAAGTCTCTTTATCAGTTTCTCGAGGTCACCCATTTCATTGACATAGAGATCTATGTAGCCGTCGAAGACTCCGTCTTCAGTATTGAGAGTGAATCTCTTTATATTTACGCTCAGCACAAAGGATACATATCTTGTTATGTCATTGATGATACCGATCCTGTCGAATCCTTTTAGTGAAAGCCTTACAAGGAATGACAGGTTCTGGGTCTTTGCGTGCTCCCATTTCGGCATGACGATCTTGTCGCCGAATTTGGCAGCAAGGTTGTTGGCAACCGGACAACTCTTCTTGTGGACAGTCACTGTGCCATCCGATGCCTTGAACCCTACGACATTGTCTCCAGGTATAGGATTGCAGCAGTCGGCAATCACATATGTGTATTTCGAGTCTTCAGAATCGATGACATAATCTCCCTTTTTGGCTTCTTCCTTCTTGAACCACGGGAATGACCATCCTGATGATTTCTTTCTGGCTTTTTCAGTCTCCCGCTTCAATGTTTCCTGCAGATTGCTGAGCCTCAGAGTGCCTGTTCCCACCCGGTAATACAGTTCTTCAGGCTTGCTTGCAAAGATCTCGTACCCGTTCATCAGCATGTTGACGGTCTTGTCGTTGTACTTGTATCCGACTGCTTCCACCTGATCCTGAACCATTTTCTTACCTATCCTAACACTCTCCTGTCTTTCAGACTTCAAGTGGTCCATCACAAAACTTCTTGCTTTGCGTGTCTTGAGGAAATCGAGCCACTCGCTCTTCGGATTCTCGTTTTCTGCAGTGATGATTTCCACCTGGTCTCCGGTCTTGAGAACATATGAAAGCGGGACAAGGCGAAGGTTGACTTTGGCAGCAATGGCCTTGTTTCCTATCTCACTATGTATAGCATAGGCGAAATCCAATGCAGTCGCACCTTTCTCGATGCTCTTCTGCTCTCCTTTCGGTGTGAAGACCATGATATCGGTCTTTATCAGGTCGTTATGGATCATATCGAGAAGGTCGAGAGCGTTTACATCAGGATTGACCAGAATGTCCTTGACCTTCGCTATCCATTTGTCCATTTCGCTTTCACTCGACTCTGCAAAGCCGTCCTTCTTGTACGCCCAGTGAGCGGCGATACCTTTCTCTGCTATTTCGTTCATCCTCCTTGAGCGTATCTGGACTTCTATCCATATGCCGGAGTTGCTCATCAGAGTACAATGGAGAGCCTCATATCCGTTGTTCTTCGGGTTGTTTACCCAGTCGCGCACGCGGTCTGACTTGTATCTGTACAGGCCGGTGATGATGGAGAATATATGATAGCACTGATCTCTTTCTGTCTCTGTGACTATGTTTTCCGGATCGAAGATGATGCGGACGGCGTAAAGGTCATAGATCTGCTCGAAGGTGACGCCCTTCTTGTTCATCTTGTTCCAGATGGAGTACGGCGTCTTCACCCTTTTCTTGATCTCATACTTGAAACCGGCCTTCTGCAACGCTGCATCTATAGGGGCTATGAACTCATTGATCTGCCTGTCCTTGTCGCTGATGTTGCGGTTGATCTTTGCAGAAATCTCATGATATGCTTCCGGCTCCTTGTATTTAAGCCAGATGTCTTCCATTTCTGATTTCAAGTTGTATAGACCAAGTCTATGGGCAAGAGGAATGAAGACGAACATTGTCTCACTCAGGATCTTGTCCCTCTTGTGTTCAGGCATGTACTCGATTGTGCGGCAGTTGTGCAGGCGGTCCGCAAGTTTTATCAGGACGACGCGCACATCGTCATTCAATGTCAGAAGGATGCGCTTGAAGTTTTCGGCCTGCATGCTCTTCTGCTGCGCCTTTTCCTCGTTGTCAAGCACGGTCTTTATCAGGTCGTTATGGATCATATCGAGAAGGTCGAGAGCGTTTACATCAGGATTGACCAGAATGTCCTTGACCTTCGCTATCCATTTGTCCA
>JAFVHZ010000262.1 GCA_017474265.1 Bacteroidales bacterium
AGACAGCGTGGGATAAAGAAGATCAGATCATTGTCACCCTTACTTCAAGGAAGTTTGGCGCACAGAGCGCTGTACTTACCTACAACGGCACATCGTGGAGTACGGCAGTAAGCCTCTCGGATCTTGAAAACGAGTCGCCTGCCGTCAGTGCCATCTATGCACCATGCTACGAAGTGACGGAAGATGGCGTTATGAAGTTAAAAAGCGGTATTCAGTTCGGAATGACAGAGTACATTCCTGCAAAAACGAGTGTTGACGGCCTTAATGTAAGCATTTCCTTCAAAGATGTCACTCGCACCTACAGCCGTCTGCGTATAGCATCAGAAGCCGGCCAGGAACTGACCGTAGTCACTACTGGTTTCACTCCGGCAGGAGCAACATCTGAAGCTACCAATGACTATACCCTCACCACTGACGATAATGGCAATGCTTTCCTCTATGGTCTGTTTGCAGAGAAAGCAACGGTAAGCGTGAGCAATGGCAATGTAGAGATGGGAAATTACGCCTTTACTAATGCCACGGAGAAGTGCGTGAGTTATGCACTGGATGCTCCATGGCCTTATCTCACCTTCACGGCTTCTGCCGAGCAGACTATGACGATTGAAACCTACAGCACCTATCTTTTGGACGAAAGTATGCAATACTCTGTGAATGGAGGCGAGTGGGTACAACTGACAGACGGGACAGCCATTACCTTTGGGGGAGACAACGGTACGCTGCGCCTTCGTGGAAAGAGCGCCAATGGTACGGCAGCATCTTCCTCGTCACACGCTCAAATATCTTTTGGCGATGACAATGTGCAGGTTGCCTGCTCGGGCGACATCCGTACCTTGGTGGATTATGAGAACTACGCTACAGTTTCTACCGCCAATGCAAGATTTTGCTCTTTGTTCGAAAGTTGCACAAGCCTGACCACTGCACCAGAACTTCCGGCTGTAGCTTTAGCGGACTTTTGCTACTATTACATGTTCAAAGGTTGCAAAAGTCTGACTACTGCACCTGAACTTCCGGCTACGACGTTGGCTGCTTGGTGCTATGAAAGTATGTTCGAGGGTTGCACAAGCCTGACTGTCGCACCCGGACTTCCGGCTACAACATTGGCTAATAATTGCTACAAATCTATGTTCAATGGTTGTACAAGTCTGACTACGGTGCCACAAAAACTTCCGGCTGAAACTTTAGCAGGATATTGCTACAGTTCTATGTTCAATGGTTGTACAAGTCTGACTACGGCACCCGAACTCCCGGCTACAACGCTGGCTGAATGTTGCTACGACGCTATGTTCTGGGACTGTACAAGTCTGACTACGGTGCCACAAAAACTTCCGGCTACAACGCTGGCTGATCAGTGCTACAATCGTATGTTCAGTGGCTGCACAAATCTGACTACAGCACCTGAACTTCCTGCTACAACTTTGGCTAAGTTTTGCTACCGAAATATGTTCAATGGCTGTACAAATCTGACTGCCGCCCCTGAACTTCCGGCTACTACGTTGGTTAACTATTGCTACTATTATATGTTCTCTGGTTGCACAAATCTGAGCAATATCACTATGCTGGCAACAGATATATCTGCAGATTATTGTTTGGAAAACTGGGTATCAGGCGTAGCTTCATCAGGTACATTTACCAAAGCAGCAGCGATGACATCGTTGCCAACCGGCACAAGCGGTATCCCTGAAGGCTGGACTGTTGTGAATAAATAAGGAATTTGAAGTAACTTAAATATCATTTGGAGCGTCACAGACTAAACCCTGTGGCGCTTTTTAGTAGTTGTTATGGGCTGATAGTTCGCAAAGAAAGCGTGGATATCGCTTATCTGTCCTGGGGGCCTGAGAAAACCCTGTTCATAAGACAAGTTCCACCCACGCTAACGCGCAGGCATCTGAACTTACCGGCTATGAACATTATTGAAATTTCTCAGGTTTCAGGTTCACCGAATAAATAGCAAATGCTAATATGTGACGATTTTATTTCTTAACTATGATGCAAAGGGATACCCCGACCGGCCATCCCCAACAAAAGCGGTCTCGCCCATGAAGCCTTTTTACAAAAGCATGTTCTATGGTTGCATGACTTTGAAATATCGGATATCCGGCCGTCGTATCTCCAGGAGGTGGCGTTGTGCAGAGGATGTTTTCGAGAGATATCTCTCCGAGGTGTGATACGTAAGTGGTTGGTTATCTGTGCGTTAGTATGTTTGACCTGCATGCAAAAGAAGGCGGGTCGTAGATGTCAAAACTCTGATAGACAACGGATTACGTGTCACAAATTTTGAAGGGAACAGATAGCACATTCAGAATGTGGGATCCCCGGTCGGAGCCGGGGATGACGGTGGGGTCGGGGATGACGGAGGAGATGGCCGAGCCGGTCGGGGATGGCGGATCAACGTCTGCCGATCCAGGTAGCCCTGCTCCAGAGTTCTTCGAACGGACCGCGTCTGTGGCTTCTGAGCCACCATCTGCAGAACATGTACTGAAGCACTATGAATGCTGCGCCCATGAGGATGCTTGCTGTGTGGCCGCAATGTCTGTAAAGGCCGAATCCCCAGTTGTAGAAGAGCATGGCGCCGAAGATCGACTGGGTCAGGTAGTTGGTGAGGCTCATCTTGCCGTATGGGGCGATCTGTATCAGACATTCTCGCGCTGAAGTCGTGTAGTACAGGAGAGTGACTCCGGATACGATGATCATCATCATGCAGAAGTTCTTCCACATGTTGAGCATCACATTCAGACTGTGCGATATGCATGGGACGTCAGTTGCCCGAGGGAGCAGGTAGTATGCCGGGAGCATCACGGCGAGTCCTATGCAGGCATAGGTCAGGATGCGTTTCCATATGACAAGGTTGTCTCCTTCGTTGTAGAAGAGTCTTCTGCGTCCGAGAAGTATGCCGATGAGGAAGAAGCATACGGTCTGGGTCAGGCGGCCGTTCTCCAGAGCCCATCCGAAATTGATCGGAAGGCCGTAGAGGATGCCTCCTTTTGCTACATCAATGATGCTGCCGTCGGTCTGGGCGTATGTCAGAAGATCCCAATATCTGCCGATACCCACGTCCATCGGTGCAATGGACGGATCTATTGCTCCTGCAATCATGTAGGCAAGTTCCACCGGCTGAAGAAGCATGATGACGGCGGCCCACGCTATGACCTTGTCACTTGCTCTGATGAACGGAATGACGATAAATCCGCATGCGGCATAGACGAAGAGGATGTCTCCGTTGTAGAAAAGAAGGTCGAACAGTCCGAAGAGCATCAGAAGTACCATTCTCCAGGCGAAACGCGGGCGGAAATCCACGCCTTTCTGTGCCTGGTTGTCATGCTGGATGTAGAAACTCAGACCGAAGAGCATTGCGAAGATCGCATACATCTTGCCTGCAAGGAGGAAGAACGTCGTGTCCCATACGCTTTTGTTCATCGTCGCCCAGAATTCGTTGGACGCCTCCGGAAATACATACAGGTTCAGATGTTCGATGAAATGTATGAGGACGATGCCTCCGATGGCTATGCCTCTTAGGATGTCAGCGACGTCGATCCTTGTGTTCGGCTTGTCTGATGGTCTGTAGTTGTTCATGTCGTAAAGATTCAGGTCATATTAAAAAAGGGCTGACTGATGCCAGCCCTTGAAATGCTCAGGTGGGACCGTAAGCCGGTTTCTGTTTTATCCCGTCATTTATCTTCGCAACCTACCCCCTGGAAAAGAGCGGGCAGCCCTCTTACCCTTTCGGGCGTTCCAGTATATTTGGTCTTGCAGGCCCCGGTGCCGTCACCGTCGTGTGTCGCCACACGGCGTCGTGAGCTCTTGCCTCGCGGTTTCACCCTTACCCTTGCGGGCGGTCTGTTTTCTGTTACGGCATCCATAAGATTACTCCCATCTGTGCTTTCCACAGCGGGGTGCCCTTTCCTGTCCGGACTTTCCTCTGATCTCGCTCAGCGACAGGTCATTCTACCTATATGTCATTTATATCCGAGCTTGCGCTCGATCTTGTCATTCTGTCTGTTCATCCTCTCGACCTCCTTGACGAGGGCAGGAGTTATGTCTTCGCAATGCTTATGGCACTGCATCGACTTCGAGTACATTCTTCCTATGCAGAAGTTGCTGTGGGTGCAGCCGCTGCAGTGTTCCTCATTCTCCTTCATCTTGTTTACGAAGTCAGTGTCTTCGAGGACTGCACGGCCCATCTGTATCATAGGGAAGCCTTTGTCGATGGCTTCATCAGCACTTTTCCTGTCAGTCACTCCGCCTACATATACAAACGGGAAGTCAGGCATGGCCTCGCGGAACTTCAATGC
>JAFVHZ010000021.1 GCA_017474265.1 Bacteroidales bacterium
CCTCAAGCACACCCATCATGGTAGGCCTGTCGATGTTCTTCTGGTTCTTGAACTCTGCAAAAGCGTCTTTAAGTTCTATCTTTTCCATTTGTGTCTATATGTTTTAATTAAATTCAATATAAGGACGGACGGCGTTGACCTGGTCCATCGGGTATGTCTCGGTATGCTCCACGAGTTCCTTCTTCTTCTTTCCTTCCACAGCCTCACGCACGGCATACCTGACGGTAATGCCCGCTTCATCGGCAGCGACAAGTTCTGCAACCATCTTACGGCCCCCTTTGAGCGACACTTCGACCTTGGTGCCTACGGCCTTCTGGAACTGCTTCAGCACCTTGAAGGGCTGGTCCAGTCCTGCAGAACTTACGGTAAGCGAGTAATCTTCCGCTTCCCTGTCGAACTTCGTTTCAAAGAAACGGCTGAGGGAAACACAGTCATCAAGTTCAACAATTCCTTCCTCCGACTCGATAGTCAGAATAATATCATTATCTTTGCTGACAGAAACGTCAACAAGGAAGAAACCGCGTGCAACGATTTCCCCTCCGATTGCATCTATAATATCTGATACGTTCATTCTGCTTCCGTTAAATGCATAAAATAAGGGGGCCTCCAGCCCCCTGAATCATTCTCACGGTGCAAATGTACGAATAAAATCAGAATAAACAAATATTTGTACCTGAACCGTCAACAGCATGGAATTCAAAGCAAAAGAGATAGCAGAGATCCTCGGCGGCACCGTCGAGGGCAATCCGGATGCTACCGTGACAACTTTCGCCCGCATCGAGAGCGGCAAGCCGGGAAGCATATGCTTTTTCGCAAATCCCAAATACGAACAATACGTATACACCAGCAAGGCAGAAATCATCATCGTGAACAGGACATTCGAACCGAAGGAGCCGGTATCGGCGACTATGGTCCGCGTGGATGACGCATACTCTGCAGTCGCTTCCCTTCTGGACTATGTGACTGCGAAAAAACGTTCTTACAAACGCCACAGAGGCTGCCGAAGCAGGATAAGATGGAGCGCAAGACTCGGAAAGAAGGTCTACGTCGGGGACTTTGCATACATCGGCCGGAACGCCGTAGTCGGTGACTGCACCAAGATTTATGAAGGCGTATACATAGGCGACGACGTCAGGATCGGTTCATTCTGCACCATCTATCCGGGAGCAAAGATATATCCTGGCATGGTCATCGGAGACAGGGTGATCATCCATGCAAACGCTGTGATCGGAGCGGACGGTTTCGGTTTCGCACCACTTGAGGACGGCACATGGAAGAAGATCGAACACACCGGCAACGTCATCATCGAAGATGACGTGGAAATAGGAGCAAACACCTGTATCGACAAATCACAGATGGGATCTACGATTGTCAGGAAAGGTGCAAAGATCGATGACCTCTGCATGATAGCACACAATGTCGAGGTCGGCCCGAACACAGTAATGGCAGCCATGTCCGGCATAGCGGGTTCGACAAAGATCGGCGAACACTGCATCCTTGGAGGCCAGGTCGGCATCGCAGGTCACCTCACTGTCGCCGACAACACATCATTCGGCGCACAGACAGGCCTGCAGTCCAGCGTAAAACAGCCTGGACAATCATTTTTCGGCACTCCGGCGCTCCCATACATGGACTACATGAGAAGTTATGCCATGTTCAAGAAGGCAGGTAAAAAATAAAATAGGGATATAGGATTTTTTTGCCTATCTTTGCAGGCTGATTTACAAAGCGCTAAGCCGGAAGCCTCAGGCTCCCGCCGCAAATAAGGAACGAGAGAAGGAAAAATGCAATTTCAACAGACCGTCAAGAAAGGCTATTCATTTGAGGGAAAAGGACTTCATACAGGAAGAGTAGCAAAAATGACCATAAACCCTGCACCTGCAGATACAGGCATCAGGTTCAGGAGAACGGATATAGGGGAAAATGCCTATATCGATGCTTTGGCTGAGAATGTCTCAAATACAGCCAGAAGCACAACCATTTCACAAGGTGAGGCATCAGTATCAACCATCGAGCACGTGATGTCTGCACTGACAGGAATGGGAGTGGACAATGCCATCATTGACATAGACAACATCGAGGTTCCGATTCTTGACGGAAGTGCAAAGCCTTACATCGATGCCATCTGGGCAGACGGATTCCAGGAGCAGGAAGCCCCAAGAAGATATATAGAAATAAGCGAGACCATCGAGGTCACCAATGAAAAGGGTTCTCTGATCAGAATCGAGCCTGCAGAAGAATTCAGTTACGACATAAAGATAGACTTCAACTCAAGGGTTCTCGGAGTGCAGCACGCGACATGGGACAAGTCAGTCGTATATCCCGAGCAGATAGGAACATGCAGGACCTTCGTATTCTTCCATGAGATAGAGTTCCTTTTCAACAACGGACTCGTGAAAGGAGGCGATGTAGACAACGCGATAGTCATAGTGGAGCACCCTGTAAGCGACGAACAGGTACAGAACATGTCGAGGCTTTTCAATGTTCCTGCACTGAAAGTACGTGAGGACGGCTATCTGAGCAACCTCGTGCTCCGCTTCCCTAACGAGTGCGCAAGACACAAACTTCTCGACCTGATAGGTGACCTGAGACTGGCGGGAGGTTTCCTCAAGGCCAGGATCACTGCAGAAAAGGCAGGACACGGAATCAACACCACAGCAGCAAAGAAGATAAGACAGACACTTTAAAAAAAAATACAATTATGGCAAACATCCACCCGCTTGCGACAGTACATCCGAACGCAAAACTCGGAGAGAACGTAGAAGTAGGACCATACGCATATATCGAGGAACACGTTGAGATCGGAGACGGCTGCAAGATCCTTCCGCATGCCACCATCTTCAACTATGTCAAGATGGGAAAGAACTGCACCGTATTCCCTGGTGCAGTCATAGGAGCCATCCCTCAGGACCTCAAGTTCGACGGTGAGGTGACTTACGTTGAGATCGGCGACAACGTGAACATCCGCGAATGTGCTACAATCAACCGCGGAACAAAGGCCAGCGGCAGAGGCGTGACAAAGATCGGAAACAATGTGCTCCTGATGTCATACACCCACGTCGCACATGACTGTACAGTCGGAAACCATTGCATACTGGTAAGTTACGTAGGCATTGCAGGTGAGACTGACGTGGATGACTGGGCAACTATCGGAGGAAGTTCCGTAGCACACCAGTTCTCAAGAATCGGCAAGCACGCATTCATCGGCGGCGGCTGCAAGATCAACAAGGACGTACCTCCATACGTCCTCTGCGGACGCGACCCTCTCACCTACGCCGGAGTCAACATCGTGGGACTTAGAAGAAGGGGCTTCACTTCAGACCAGATCCGCAGCATCAAGGACATGTACGACATCATCTACAACAACGGTACGAATGTGTCAGATGCACTTGCAAAGATCGAACTCGGCTTCCCTGAGTCTGAGGAAAGGGATACCATCATCGAGTTCATCCGCAACTCCAAGAGGGGTATAATCAGAGGCATGGGCAACGACGTGAAAGGCAACATCGATTAAAGTGCCCGTACTACTCTCAACAGCATACTTCCCGCCCGTTTCCTACTTTGCCGCAATGGCAGAGGAAATGGAAGGACTGAGCAATAGACGAGACGGAGGCAGTTCACTGGAACTGTCGCCGTCCGTCGTTTATATAGAGGCCTGCGAGAACTATCAGAAGCAGTCCTACCGCAACAGATGCCGCTTCTATGCAGCAGACGGCGTACAGACCCTTTCATTCCCCATAGTCCATGAAGGAGGCACACATAAACTGCCGATATCAGAGATAAAGGTCGACTGGTCCAAGCCATGGCTCCAGCAGCATAAAAGAGCCATCGTATCAGCCTACAGGACATCTGCATATTTCGAATACTATCAGGACGAACTCTTCGACATTCTCGACAGACATCATGAGAGGCTCTTCGACCTGAACATGGACCTGATACGGTTCTTCATCGAAAAGACAGGACTTGCCGTGGACCTGCGCATCACCACGGACTATTCACGCGAGGGCTTGATTACTGAGTCTGACGGGACCATTTCATCCTGCCGCGACCTTCGCGATACGATCCATCCCAAACGCCAGTCAGACATCCTGTCCGGTCTGAATCTGGAAAAGCCGTATTTCCAGGTATTCACCCGAAAACACGGCTTCCAATCCGACCTGTCCGTCATGGACCTTCTGTTCAACGAAGGCCCTGACAGCATACTATATCTCAAGAGTATCTGACCTACTCGTCTCTTGAACCTGCATTCTGGAACTTCTCTACAGGCACATCGAAGGTGAACTTCTCATAGCAGTTGCCCTGAAGATCCTGACATACCACAAAGACTTTGTCAACCACTTCAGATGTGCTTCCTACAGCCTGAGGCTGTCTGAACTCGACCTTCTCACCATTGTTGATGTTGATTAGATGGGTCACTTCCACATCATGTCCCTGCATGTCCTTGACCTCGACAAAGTTGCCTGCGCAATCACAGACAGAATCATGGTACTCCTGACTCGCCCAGATCACTGAATTACCCCAGAGCGGAGCACCATGCTCGCTATGGTAGTGCACATAACCGATATGCGGCCATACCCAGTCATCTGATGTGGTAAGATGCCAGTCACGAGGCTTGTCTACGTATTCAATGATCTTCAGAATCTCTTCTTCAGCAGTAAGGACCTTGTTGACATCACCTTCATTCATGTAACTGTCAGTTCCGGCAAGGACATACGCAGTGAAATCTGCAGGTATGGTGACATAGAAGCCATATGCTCCGGCCATATTGCCGTTTCCAGCAAGGAACCTGGAATTAATCCACTCCACAGTCGGCTTTGCTGCAGCCCATTTCTCATCATCAGACTTCACTACCTGTCCGATGGCAACTGCCCTTGTTGTGAAGATATGTGCATTGGCCTTTGACAGACCGCCATCCTTATCCTTGGCCATAGCGACAATTACATAGTCGGCCTTCATCTCAAGATCAGTCAGAGTGAGGAGACCATCCGTCAGAGGATACTTCTCCATAACTGAAGTGATCCTGTACTGGTCCGCATTCATGAAGATATACTCCTGAGCACTCTCGGCGCTTCCGCCCATGAAGTTAGGACTCTTCCATGTGTTGTCCGAGGTCTTGCCGATCCAGTAAACGAAACCTGAAGCACCTTCTGAAGTCACATTCACGACAACATTGCCGGGATCATTCGTAACGACTTTGATATCCACTTCAAGGTCATTATATTTGATGGCAGTAGTCTCGCAATCATACACGAGCACCTTACCATATTTTCCTGTAGCATCAGAGGCAACAGCAAGAAGCACATAGTCTGTAGATGGCTTTACCTTCGCAATGCAGTCAGATGCCTTCACCTGAGCGCTTTCAGCCTTTACTGACTTTCCTGACTCGATGAGGAACTTTGCTCTTGCATCATCATCGGCATACTTGCCTGCCTCAGCCTTGGTCATGAACTGATAATATATGCTCTCAGCACCTTCTGCAGCAAGTTTCACTGTGATATCGAGAGGCCCGGCCACAACGTCAGAATAAGCGACATCCACTGCTCCGCCAGATGTAAGGTTCAGCGTCTTGAACTCACATACGATGACATCTGCACCAGTGTATGTCTTACCGTCTTCAGCCACTGCAAACCATGCCACATACTCCGAATCAGACTCTGCTGCCTTGTCTGCAAATGTGAACACAGAACCGTCATACACCATAGGCTCAGTGATCTTTGAATAATATCCCGAGATGTTCAAACCGTAAACGACATCCTCAAGAAGGAAGTCTTCCTTTGCCACAAGATTCATATAATATGCATCCACTCCCTTGAGTTCCATAGAGAGTTGAGCGTCACGGTAACTTACTTCATCGATTTCGAATGTAACGGAAGAATACTTCACGCTCTTTGTAACAAAAGTGCCTTCCTGCAGATAATATCCGGCATCTTCATCAGTATAGTAATACAGAGCCGGAATAGCCCAGAAGACATACTCCTTGCCCGGTTCAAGTTCAGCACCGGCAATCTCACTGAGGTCTACAGCAACAAGAGCAGATGAAGACACGCCATATCCATCAGGATAGTCATATGCAGTCAAAAGACCTTCCGCAACAGAATAGATGGCAGCCTCGTCATAATCATCGGCCGCACATACTCCATATACAAACTTCCCGAGACCATTGTACATGGTAAGATTCACATTGCCATATGATACTGAGATCTCCTTGAAAGGATCCGTAGAAAGATAGAGTCTGGCAACGGTTGCCTTTCCACCTTCAAGAACAGCCACAACCTTGAGGTCGCCCTCTGAAGCAGCCACTCCGCTCTGAACCAGTTCTGCAGAAGGTGCTGTGATATCAAAATACAACGAGCCGTCGATATCCTCGAACTCCTTGACTCTCCATCCGTCAGGAATCTGGAGCACATAGTCCACAACTCCCCTTGCGTCTACAGTCACACGCTCGGTAAGACCAGAGGCTACAAAATAATCTGAAATCACTGTAGTAGACCATCCTCCTGCACGCTGTACAAAGAAGAAACCGGCAGCCCCATCCACGGTCACAGTAAACGACATATCCTCGCCGAATGTGAATGTCACGGCATATACCTCACCAGTAAGTTCGTCTGTAACAAGTTCATAGTCAGAAAATACCGAATTGCCGGAGAGAGGATATTCGACACCACCGATTACAAGGAAGGTCTCGTCATCCTTCACCACCACTTCAGGAACATCACCGATTACCGGAATAGCCTCCTGATTCTCATCAAGGAACAACTGTTTCTTGCCATTCTCATCAATATAAGCCCAGTAATCAACACCATCACTCAGGGTGATATAAGTGACATAGGACTTGAGGTCCTTCTCCGGAAGAAGTTGCATCTCATAGCCGTCAGAAAGAGTGATGGTGACAATTCCGGTAGATGCATCCTTGCTGACATCGCTGATGAGCAGTTTGCCTGAAAGCATCTGCTTGAGCGCCTTGATCTCACCGTTCATTCTTTCCTCAAGATCATAAAGTTTCTCGACGATAAGGTCTATCTTATCCTTCAGTTCCGAATCATCATAATCATTCTCGTAGTAGTTCTCGTGAATGATCTCCTTCGTACATGAAAGCACGAAAGGACAAGCCAGAAAGACAACTAGCACTGCCTTCATGACTGTCTTTGCGATTAAGTTAATCTTCATAAGCATATCTGGTTTTATTGTTTTTCATGAATAAGGTTGCCGTAGCGGCCACACGTGAGCGTCAACGGCTGGAAATCGACTGCGCTCAGTACATGAGCGTCATAAACCTTTGTCTTAGGTGTATCCTTCCATCTGTCCTTGCCGGTAATCTCACAGTACGCCCACTGGAGCGCGATGTTATAATCCATGTTTCCCCAGTCAGAGAACGAATATGGGAACACGTCGTCTGCTTCCAAAGAAGGCTCCGCGATGCCGTTGTCATTGTTTACTGCCTCGTCAACCTCGATGCCGTCCTTATAATCTCCCCAGTCCTTGGCATTCTTCACATAGAATGTGACAGGAGAGAAGATGAAACGCCGGTCCTTGTATGAAGTTTCTGAAACCGTCATGCCGACATTCTTTCCTTCCGTACGGACACCGATGAGTTTCACAGGGAAGTCTACGCCTCTGAGCGAACTTATGACAAGTTCGGCTGCCGAAGCAGTATTATATGAAGTGATCACAAACAGGCGTTTCAGGCCGAGGTCTATAGGCAGGCCGAGATTGTCTGTGTCGTTGTTGTATCCGTAATTGAACTTCCAGTTCTCAATAGCGCCATCGTTATATACCACCTTGGTAAAGGTCTTTTCCCAGTTGGCCTGACCTGCGATACAGCCTGAAAGCCATCTGCTCTGAGCCACTGCACCTCCGGCATTGAACCTCAGGTCCAGTATAAGGTCTGTGATGCCGGCCTCTGCGAATTCGTCTATGGTCTCCTTCAGGAACTCCTGGGAATCGACATCAAAACTCTCATATACAAGGTATCCGATCTTGACAGACTTGTCATCAGGGTCGCTCAGGATGGAAGCATGAAGAACCGGATCATACACATGAGCCCCTGCGTTCACTGTCTTCGATTCATAAGCATTCAGAGCATATCCTCCCTTTCCGTCAGGCTCGAACCTGAGGAATGAGAACTTGTATGAACCTGATGCACCGGCATACAGGACGTCCATATAATTCCTGTATGAGTTCGCCGCTGTAGTAAGTTGAGTTCCGTTCACCGCATATATAAGGTCGCCTCTTCTGAGCCCTGCAGCCTCGGCAGGAGAGCCACGCCTCACATAAGAAGGAGCGATGGCCATAGCGGTAGAACCCTGCTCCAGAGCGGTCGAAATGAAAGGTCCGAAGCCTAGTCCTCCTGTCTGGACAGCCTTGGTAACAGCCTGGACTTCTGCGATATTCGTATAGATGAAACGCTTTCCTGCATTGCTTCCATATGTAGCGCGATAATAGCCACCGTCTTCGACATTATCCTCAAGGTCAAGCAGATGAGTATTGAGAAAATCTGCGAAACTTACTGTCAGGTCGATATCCTGAGCGTTGTATGAATCCTTGAAGAGATAGTCTCTCTCAAGAATCTCGTGCATATAAGTATTCAAGGCCTGGTTAAGTTCCGCATCGACACTTGTACCGTTTGCCGCCTGTATCAGGGTCGCGACCTTGACTGCATCGAAACCTTCCACAGTCACCCACAGTTCCACACTTCTTGTCTGAGGAGTATTGTTCTTCTCGAAGTCAATCTTCACGGTGCTGCCTTTTTCTGCATCCCCGCTTGCGGAATTCTCAATCAGACTCACCCAGTCAGCATCAGACGGATTCATATTCTCAAGTGCAGCCATCCATGCCGCCGCAGGATCAAACCTGACAGAAACAGTCGTGCCACGGAACGACACATATTTGTCCGCATAGTTGTTGACTATGTTTGTCAGAGGCTCTCCCTTTCCCGGAGTCTCTCCCTTATCGGTATTTTCCGTACCCGTACCATCCCCGTTTTCCGGCAACTCAGCGGGGCCTTCCGTGCATGAGGACACGGAGGCCAACACCATGATTGCCATTAGAATATATTTCTTTATCTGCATGTTCAGACAGTTATCATAAAACTTTCAAATATAGCATAAAAAATCAAATCTTCTCGCTGAGCCTGAAGATTTTCATTCAAAGATCGGATACTTCTATTCGTAGAAGTATCTGATCTTATTTGTATCCCATGCCATCGAGATCACATATCCGTCCTCATCGAACTCGTAAGAAAGAGGATATTCGAGTGTACCTGCTCCGGAAGGATCAGGAATCTGAATTGTCGACGGAAGCAAGGCTGAATCCAGATCATACCATCCCAGAAGATATGGGAAATATACAAAAGGATCATTGATTTCCACAATAGACATATATCCCCATGCGACATCTGCAGCACCAGGATGATTTACCAGTTCAGGATCATCGTAACGGAATCCAGTAAGGGCGAACCGCGTCAGATTGCCGTCAGTGTAATCAAGAGAACGGAAAGACAACTTAGGGGACGATATCTCTGTCAGGAAACCGTCAGAACCATATGTCCATGTGAAAAGGGTCGGTTCGTCATTTCCGTATATCAGCACGTTCGATGAATTAGGGAAACCGGATTCAACATTACGGTCGTATGTCATTTCAAGATCGTTCGACAGTTCAAGACCGTCCTCTACAAGCACTATCTCTGACATGACCTCATTACATTCATATCTGTCATAAGCCTCAAGTGACACTACCTCACCTTCCACGACATACTCTGAAAGAGTCAGAGTGACAGGATCATCATACGAAATATCCCATGAATACCTGAGCATTGCAGTACCGATGTAAGGAGTATCATATTCAACACGCACCAATGTCTTCATCACCAGTTCCTCGTACACCTGAAAGTCCTCAGCGATGACCCATGACATTCCGTCCTGCACCAAAGACACTTCATACTCTCCTGCAGGCATGTCTTCAGGGATGACGACGGAAATGCCCATATTGGTGAGTGACGCCTCCAGAGTGACAGGATCAGCATCTGCTCCGGCGAACTTTACAGAACATCCGTCTTCGAATCCTGCTCCTGAGATATGCATCACTTCACCCTGCTTGGCACCTGAAGGCATCTTGAGCCCTGTCACAGGCAGAGGCGCGGCAGTGACCGTGATCTGTCCCAGTTCCTTGGTACCGTTCTGCACAAGTTTCACCTTATATACTCCCGCCGGAACATTTGACGGAATCCTGAAAGTAAGCCCGGAAGATGTGACACTACGGACATCCATATCGTATTCCTTTCCGTCTGACGACACCAGGAAGATATCTGCTCCCTGAACAAAGCCCTCCCACTGGAGGATAACATCCTTACCTGCCTGAGCAGTCTTTGGGACCACACATTCAGACGCAGTTCCTTCTCCTTCCTCTTTTCCATCCGTGCCTGTCTGAGGCTTCTCACATGACAGCAGCATGATAAGTCCCATCAGGATAATTGACAATTGTTTCATGATACCATTGTTTATATTCATTATCTTATACCTTCCAATTGACCTAAGGTCTCTGCGGTCGCATCCTCCGAAGGGCGCGACATGTCATTGCTGATGATGACGCCTTCCTTGTCCAGAAGGATGAAACGAGGAATTCCCTCTACCCTGTAGGCATCCATGAAACTGCTCTGCGCTCCAAGATACAGTTGGACTCCTGTCATGTTTCCTTCGCCTACCATCTTCTCCCATGCAGCCTTGTCTTTGTCCACAGAAAGCCCGAGGAAGACAATCTGCGCATCTGCAAACTGCTCCTCGAGAGCCTTCAGGTATGGCATCTCGCGTCTGCATGGAGCGCACCATGTAGCCCACATGTCGATATACACATACTTTCCACGGAAATCCTTAAGTGTATATTCCTTGCCGCTCAAGTCCACGGCCCTGAAATCAGGAGAACGTCTTCCCGGACGGGAAAAGTCCCATCTCTCCTGTTTCTTCCTGTACTGAGATACCAGAGATGTGTCCTTGACATAGGTATTGTAAAGGTTCTCCATCTCGGCGATGTCTTCGACTCCGAAATTGTCAACATAGGCAGCAGCAATATGATGCATTATTATCTCCTTGACATAAGGATCAGACATGGTCTTTGCAGTGTATTTCATCTGCGCTACCGTCTTCGGATATATTTCGGTGAGTTCTCTTCCATCCGGATCCAGAAGATGCATGGCCTCCGCGACGAAAGCACGATACTCATCGATTCCCGTCAGATATGAATCTTCAACCACATAGGATGCCACACGATCATAATATGCCTGATCCGGCTTGTAAGACATGTCACCTGTCATTATCATATGGCCAACCGGGTACATAAGCAGTTGAGCACCATATGAATACTTTATCCTTCCCTCTTCCATTCGCACGAAATCCCCTTCATCCTCCAGACCGTTCGCCTTCAATATATCAATGGCATCACGGGACTTGCCGTCCAGACGGGCCATATACTCATCAAATGGCAAAGCATAATCCTCATCCGGCAACGGAATCAATGAAATCGACTTCAGGTACCTCACGGCATCGGCCTTGCCGCCTTCCATGACTGAAGATCCGGCCATGTCCCCTCCCTTGAAATTCAGAGACGCCCTGTCTCCATCTTCCACATACAGATGCATATACTCACGGCCATGAAAAAGTTTCAGATATGCGGCATGAGCGACATCAAGTGCAACAGATACCGACCCTGATTCATCCAGAGGATAGACCTCAATATTGTTATGGCACACAACTACGACCTCCTCCGAGACAGGAGAATCAACCTTTACTTCCAGCACCACACCGGTATCAGACGACACACCGGCACATCCGGCAAGCATCAGAAGCGGCATAATCAAACTAAAAAAGCCTTTCATATCAATAACATTTAATATATCCTTTCCTTATAAGCAGCATCGACGATTTCAGCAAATCCATCATATACGACCGGCTCCACCTCACTGAAATCCCCGTCAGATACACGTCCGTCATACACTCTGAGGGTTCCCTTTCCGTTCTTCACGCTCCCTACGACAAGATCGTAACTCTTCTGCAGGTTCTCCGTCTTCTGATAGAGGTTGAACTTCAGGCAGGTGATCTTTTCACCTCGCAAGGTGAACTGCACCTCTTCTCTGACAGGAGAAGCAGAAAGATCCACACGGTATACAGTATCGTATACGGCATAATACATATAGTTCTTAAGAGAACTGAAGGCATACAGTGCCTCTTCATCAAGTATGTCACTGCACTGAGACAAGTCTCCGTAATACCCCTTTCCAAGCACATAGGTACAGTCTGCATAACGGAGAATGTCACCGAGTTGCACACCATAAAGATGGCATGACGGGCCATCGGACAGAAGCACATAGGTGAGTCCCATCTTGGCATTGCCGGGATCATATCTCGTGTTTTCCATATATACGAAGTCCATCCCTTCAGGCCATCTGTCAAACGCTGTTCCGAGCACTCCGGCTCCAGGAGCCATGCCTTCGGCAATCTGTCCCATCTCATCCATGCCGGCCACAGGATCCAGACCTCCGAGGTCGTTTGTGGCAAGAAGAGGACAATAGGCCACAAGCCGCCTGCCATCGATATCATAGAGCATGTACACAGCCGCATATATCTGGGTGGCAAGCACATTCGCCCCGACATACGGAGCAACTGCAAACCCCTTGTTGACAGCGCTTCCGTAAAGTCCGTCTATACCCATGATCTCACAGTAATGAGCATCAGTACCACTCACTATCATCTTTCCGAAACCGGCAGATACTATAGAGTGAGGCGTCAGTTTATCCTGTACAGCCACTTCGTATGAAAAATCATATTCCGGCTTCCACTCGAAGGCATCCTTTCCAAGGCGTGTCGCCCCGTCATCGGTCAGGAGGTAGAAAGGAGATGAGGCGTCAGTCTTGTCGGAAAGCCACTGGATCTTGCGAGGGCCCTTCATATGCGGCATGCCGCTCGCTCTCAGGACGTCCGTCATGGTCTCTCCTGTGACAACCGATACCATGTCCAGACGCGCCAGGCCGTTTTCGGAACAGAGAACCATCCATCCCTCTGACATCGACGAACTCACCGTCAGACTCACCTCTTTCTGCCAATATATGCCTGACCCGACATCGGTCACAGTGAAATAAAGTGCATACGAACCCGGAGGCAGGACCACCTCGTATTGCAGATTCCTCTCTGTGCCAATGACAATCGGGTCTGCAACCGAATTACGGTCTATGACCTTCCATTCGAATGAATATTCTCCGGTTCCGAAATCGCCGTCCCCGAGATCCGGAACAATATTCAAAGTGGAAAAAGTCAGGACGCTCTGATCCTGGAGTCCGCTTATCACTGGCTCCTTCAGGTCGACATAATCATAATTGCCCTTATCCTGACTGCATGACGCCGCAAAGAGCATCAACATGAAAACATATGCTATCTTTCTCATTTTCGGAATGTCAACGGTTCATCAGTTTCCGGATCAAATGCATCCTCATCATATGGCAGGCCTGCAGCCCTCTTCTCCACCTCCCCCTGGACATATGCCGTCATTTCTGAAGATATGTAGAGGAGTTTCGCCAAAGTGATCACTCCCGGATCATTGAAATCACCCGGATCAATATCCAGCACCTTGCATATCAGTTCAAACTTCTGCTGCGTAAACTTTCCCACCAGGTTCTCATCCCACGCTACCGGTGCCTTGGTGAACATGTCAGAAAAATAAACTCTCACCTCCAGAGTCGACACGGTGTCGTCCAACTGCACCATATCGGTGACAGGAAGGGTGAAATGCTCGTTCTCATGAATGGCAAGACGTACCATCTTCCTCTCACGCTTCAAGGCATCTGTCCTCTTCAAGGTAAGGATATAGTCCGTATATGACTCTCCGGCAGGCAGGACAGGGTTTTCAGGAAGAAGATAGTCGGTCCCCTCCAATGCATCGTCCGAGTCGACTGTCACAGAGAGAGCCCTGTCCTGATCGGAAGTCCTTCCCACCAGCTGTATCCTGACAGGCACCTCCATGACATCTCCTGCTTCATATACGAATGTCAGGTCCAGGCTGTCGGTCACAGTCATGGATCCGGTGGTGTTGTTGAAGTACACCCCTGTCATGTCCCTGAAAAGACCGGGATTGCGTTCCTCGCACGAAACGAGAAGCAGCACGGCCGATATAATTATCCAGATTTTCTTCATTTCACTAATTGTCTGTTTCCGAATCCGGCAGAGGAACGACAAATATCGCATCACTCGGCTGCGGATTCCTGTTTGCATTGGATGTAAAGAGTACAGGGGTGAACATCCTCTTGTACATGAAGAACAGTTGTCCCTCACCGTAAAGTTCCCTTATATACTCATATTGAAGGATTTCCCTTGTCAAAGACTGCAGGCCGTTCACACCTCTGTTGGAGCGAAGGGCGTTCACATAGGCCAGACCCGATCCGATGTCTTCCGACCGGCTCTCGGCCGCTATCAGATACATCTCTCCCAGACGGATCATCGGAATCATCGTATTGCAGATGTTTCCGGTATCATTCATGTCAGAATACTTGTAGAAATATCTGTTTGCTCCGGTCGCCACCCAGTTCACCCGATACCTGTAGTCATCCTGATTTCCTCCGGTCATGGCACCACCGCCGAACACCACATTGCTCATCAGGTCATTGTCCATCCTGAAGACATAATTCGGAATGCGGCTCGGATCGAAATAACTCTTGAAAAGAGTATTCCTCTGTGAATGAGTCAGCGCAAAGATGACCTCGGAAGAGAATATCCTGTCAGGATCATCAGGAGACCCGGTCACCAGACTCTTGTCCACAAAAGGAAATATTCCCGCATTTGACGCATCAATCACTTCTGTCGAATATTCATATGCCGACTCCCTGTCACCGAAATAAAGGGCACACCGTGCCATGAGACCGGTCACCGCATAATAATTCAACCTGAGATTCCTGTAATACATGAATACGGAAGATGCGTCTGCAGGAGGCGTCGTCATAGTTCCTGACGTCACTATAGGGTCATTGGCAAGAAGAATCCTGGCCTCCTGAAGGTCGTTCATGATTTCAGATGCCACTTCTGAAGCAGGCAGAAGGGCGTTCGGGACCAAAGTGTATTTCTTGTAATACGGTATGGAAAGTGCCTGAGGATTGCGGGAATAGACCGGGCCGAACAGGCGCAGCATGTCGAAATGAAGCATAGCACGCAGAGCAATAGCCTCTCCCTTGATCACCTTCATGTTGTCGCCGGAAAACTTCACGCCCGTGCTCTCAAGGTTCTCAAGAAGCAGATTACAGTTGAGGATGAGCGAATAAGCCTTGTTCCATGTCTCGTTCATCCTTGCACGCCAATATTCCGTACCGTATTCATATTCAGCGAGATCAGCATAGTTACCCCATACTGAATTGTCTGTGCCGACCGCATATGCGCCACCCATGATCTCGACCATCTCCACAGACAGGGCTCCTCCATAGAGCATATCCCTGTTGAGTTCAATGTAGATTCCGTTCAGGAACTTGATGAATCCCTCCTCTGAGGAAAGAAGTTCATCCTCGGCCATCTTGTCGTAAGGCTTCACATCGAGCCATGCGTCACATGACACGGCAGTCATCAGAGACAATATTGCGAAAAGTGTAAATATCTTCTTCATGGCATAACCGATTAGAATGTGATTCCTATTGACATGGTGACAGTCCTTGCAAAAGGATAGTCTATGCCTCGTTCAACCCTTACCGAAGATGCCCTGAAGACATCGGTCATAGTCATCTGTATGTTCATGGCTCCAAGTCTCATCCTACGTGCGATCCTGTCAGGGAATTCATATCCGATATTGAAGGATTCGCCTACGATGGAATTGTCGTCCATCACGAATCGCGAAGACTTCTCCGTCCTCTGGACCAGGGATATTCCCTTGAAATAAGCCTCCCGATTGTTCTCGGACCATCTGTCATAAAGGGCCCTCTTATCCTGATTGTTGTACACATCCTGGGTGCCGATGTTCTCTACCTTCTGGAAAAGAGACGAATTGAACACCTGCCCTCCCCATCTGTATCGGAAATAGCATCCCACAGACAGACCCTTGAAATAGAACATCGTACCGATGAGCCCTTCGACCTTTGGCTGAGTATCTCCCACCACGACCTCATCGTTCACATCATAAGTGAACGAATATGTACCGTCTTTCTTTATGAAAAGTTCCTTACCGGTAGCGGGATCGATGCCTGCGGAACGCACGGCCCAAATTGCAGTAGGACTGCCTCCGTCGTAATATCTCGTAGTTCCCACAAGAGACGACTTGCCGCTCTCGTTGAGGGCGCTGAATGAATTTCCGATGTCCGCATATACAGATCTGGAACTGGTGGCATTTATGCTTATGTTCCAGTTTATGCCTTCGGATGGCCTATATATCGGGGATATTCTGAATGTAGTTTCCCATCCCTGAGTCTTCTGGCTTCCGGCATTCATCGCCACACTCGTCACACCCATGGAACCCGGAGTAGTGATCACGGCAAGAAGAGGATCCGTGTGTTTCCAATAATAGTCCAGAGTCACATTCACCCTGTCTCCCCAGAAGGTGAGATCCGCTCCCAGGTCATAGTTCACGGTCTCCTGCCATGCCAGGTCTGTGTTTCCCAACGCATTCAGGATGACCCCTGTACCGAAGACATTGGTCATCCAGCCATTGAACTTATATGTCGAGAACGCCTGATATGCAGAGAAATTCTGGTTGCCGGGATTACCGACCGAACCGCGGATCTTCAGCATGGAGAAGAAATCCCTGTCCCTCATGAACGGCTCCTTATGGATGTTCCATCCCGTTCCCACCGACCACGTGTTCCTGAAACGGTTGCCGGTGCCGAACATGGATGCTCCGTCAAGACGGTAGTTGAAGTCGAGAAGGTACCTGTCATCATAGACATAACCTCCGTTGATGTAGAAACTTGCCGCACGCTTCAGACTCTCGCTATAATCAGGAGAGTCCCCATCCGGATAACCGTTGGCAAAAGACGGAGCATCGAACTGGTCATCGGTGAAGCCGTTTGCCGAATAGCCGTATATGTGACGGGAATTGTTGCTGAAATTGAAGCCTCCGACAGCGTTCACCATGTGCTTTTTGGCAAAGAGTTTACCGTAGGTGACTGCCACATCGCCTTCATATACAAGTTCCTTTATCTGAGTATGCGAATAAAGACCCTTCTCGGTCTCGCCCATATCATCGAATCTGGTATGCTGCGGAGAAAGACGGACCTGCTCATCTTCATCCTGCTTGGTAAGTCCGAACTTCGCTCTGAGACGGAGCGCTTCCGTCACAAACCACTCGAAGATGAAATTATTTGTGAATCCGAATCCTGACGCTGTGTCCCAGTTGTTAAGGTGGGCATTCCACAACGGATTAGCGACCGGATAGTCATCAATTCCTTCCTCAGGATAATACAGATATTTATCCACCTTGCCGTCTGCATTGAACTTCCGGTAATACGGGTTGGCGTAGGCATACTCGGCAAACGAGACCGTCGGATTGGTCACATCCAGATAGTTTATCGAAAGTTTGTTGCTGAACTGGAACTTGCCCGTACGGTAGATCAGGTCCACATTCCCTTCAATGGTACGTCTGTCGGAATCCTTCATGACTCCGCCGACATTGCCGTAACTCAAACCGATACCGTAACGGATCTTGTCCTCACCGCCTTCGGCATATATGTTATGCTTATGGGTAAATCCGGGCCTTATCGGCTCACTGAGCCAGTAGGTATCCACTCCCCTCTCTATTTCCTTGAGTCTTTCATTGCGAAGGTTGTCAAGACGCACCTGCGCGAAAGGGTCATTCATATTGTCCCTATAGACCCCGGCCAAGGTCTCGAACTCGAGTTTCTCTCTGGCATTCATGAGGTTATAGTCGCTCAGGTCTGCGAGCGAAAGTCCGAAATCCCCTTTATATGAAAGTTGAAGACGTCCTCTTGCAGGAGCCTTTGTCTCTATCACCACCACTCCGTTGGAAGCCTTGGATCCGTAGATGGCAGTCGATGCAGCATCCTTCAGGATAGTCACAGAAGCCACACGGTTCATGTTCAGGTTCATTATGGTCTCAAGGGTGGTCTCAAATCCGTCAAGAATGAAAAGAGGCTGGTTGGGATCCGTTCCATATTCCTCCTTCAAGCCTACGACACTGGTCTTTCCACGGATCTCGATGTCCGGCATCATATTCGGGTTCGATCCGAACTGCGTGCTCTCCATCATCTTGAAGGACGGGTCCAGAGTCTTCAGGCTCTGCAGGACATTGGTCGAACCGACCGCCTTGAGTTCGTCAGCCTTGAAGGTGGCGGAGGCACCGGTAAAACTCTCCTTCTTCCTTTCATAGACTCCCGTAACGACCACATCAGCCAACTGCTCGGCGTTCATGCTCATCACGATCCTGTTGAAGGCAGAAGCATTCTTCAAGGTAAACATCCTGACCTCATCATCATAGCCGACATAGGAGAATGTCACCTCGCATTTCTCACGCGGAATATGCAGTTCATAAGCACCATCCACATCTGTGACAGTACCGTATTTTGTACCCTCGACCATGACGGTAACCCCTATCAGAGGGTAGCCGTCAGCCGCATCCAGGACCTTTCCCTTCAGGACCGCCACATCATTCTGGGCATTCAGGCTCCAGAACGGGAGGAGTAAAATAAGTATGAAAAAAATACGTATCTTCATAGACATCAATGGACTGGGAAACGTCTCAGTCTGTTTTCTCTTCTGATCTTCCCGATATTACCGGCACTGAACCTGTCGTCCCCGCTCTTTCTGTCCTTGACGACAGTCATTTCAGGACCCATGCCGGGAGCATACGGAACAGTAACTTCCATCTTATCACTTCCTGCAGATTTTGTAAACAGGTCATTGATGTCGGCTGCATTATATTTCTTGAACTGACACTTCTGGCGATATACGCGACTGTACCGTCCCTCATTGTCTATAGCCATGGCAGCGAGCATGACAGTCGTATTCCAAGGAGCACGGAAGTTCACGGTCTCGGCATAGTAGACACCATAG
>JAFVHZ010000263.1 GCA_017474265.1 Bacteroidales bacterium
TATGCCACAGGATATACGGCAGTGTATGACTCTCCATCGTAGATGCTTCCTCCCGACGGACGGTTGTCGTACTGTGATATGTTGAACGCATATTCCTTTCCATCGTATTCGGAGAGAATGCGGCTTCTTCTGAGAAGCGACATCTCGAGCCTGCATGTGATTATGAGACGGACCTGAGGAATATGGGTTATCGCCGTTATGTTTGCATCGAGATCGTGGGTGATCTTTCCGTTTCCCACATGGCTTGTGGCACCGCCACCGTTTGCATAGATGCCGACATACTGATATGACCTGTTCGGCAGAGATGTGTGCGACCATCCGTTCTGGTAGTAGTACGACAACTGGTCATTCAGATACTGAGTATATGTATATGAAGCATCCAGACGCAAGGTCGTACGGATCGGACGGATCTCCGGGAACTCTACGGTGAGTTCCGCTCCCGCCCTGTGGATATCGGCCCCGTTGTTCTGCTTGCTCGACTTCGCGAACGTGCGGTCTGTGACCTTCACGTCCATCGGCGTCCAATAATCATCCTCGCCGCCTCGGACATAAAGCATTCCCGTCTGGCTGTCAAGTTTGACCTGAGGGTCCGAAGGCATTTCGAATCCGTCAGGACGCTGCAGTATATCGTATGAATACGGATCGTAGACATCAAGGAAATTGTACGGACTTCTGGTCAGGTTGTAAAAGCCTACTAGAGAAACTTCAAAACCGCCTTTCGACAGGTCGAAGCCGAACTCTGAATTGCTGTTCCTCTGCCACCTCAGTTCAGGATTGTACCTGACAGTATATGGCTGGGTATAATACACATAACTGGCCTGATCGCCATATGAGAACGCAAAGGTGCGGATGTCACGGTATTCCTGCTTAGGATAGAGGATATGATATGACGGCAGCTTTTCAGTGATGCCCCAGCCTCCCCTAATGGCAAAGCCTTCCGCAAGGTGCCATTTCGCATTGAAACGTGGCGAGAAGGTTGTCTTCCTGCTATACAGGGAATTCCTGATGAAGACATTCTCCATACGCAGTCCTGCCGTGAGTTCCAGTTTCGTGGACGCAACAGGAAGGGTGAGGTGTTCTTCTGCATATACAGACAGGTTGTGCATGAACGGATAGTCCGTATAAGGACGCGGTCTGTAGCCGTTTGCAGCAAGGGACGGGTCTGCATAATATTCTCCCTGACCTACATTTCCGTTTGCCTTCCACTGGATGCCGGCCTTGAGGTTGCTCTTCACTTCGTCCCAGCGCTTGTGCCAGCTGTACTTGAGGGAGGCTGCTATATCCAGTTCTTTGGAGTCGGTGATCTGGTCCGAGAAATAAGTAAGAGGGAGTTGGTCTGCAAGGAAATAACCTTCCTTCTCAGCATGGACCGCCGGCTGCTGGGACGCGAAAGTATTGAACTTATGATATCTGTAGAGGTTGTCGTGGAAATTGACGGAGGCATCCAGTTTAAGGTTGGTTATCCATGACCTGTTCAGGAGCCATGTAAGTGATGTGTTGCCACGGAAGACATTGTCGCGGGCCTTTTCATATTCGCCTGTGAACGCATCCGGATCGTCCTTGGAATTCATCCCTCCGAGGTTTCCTGTAAATCCGGCCTCGAACCTGAGGACCTTTGCAAAGGTGTTGCTGTAGGCGAAGGTGATGCCGCTGCGGCTGTATGACGAATAAGGAGAGACGAGTTTCTTCACCGCCCTCGCCCATTCGGCACTGACGTTAAGTACGCCGTTATCTTCCTGAAGGTCAATTCCTTTTGATGCCGAAACCTGATATGTACGCGGATTGACCGAGAAGGTCACGTTTACGGGAGTGCGACCCTTGCGGGTATTGATCTTCACCATTCCGCTGTTCAGGTCTCCGTATTCGGCAGAAGGGACTCCGGTGATGACCTCTATGGATTCGATGTTCTCGACCGCCACACTTCGGGTATCCACACCGCCTGGCTCGCCGAAGGATGCGTTATTGCCAAGCCTGACTCCATCTACTTCTACCGCCGTTCCGAAGGCGGCGTTTCCCGTATCAGAGCCGCCCTCACGTAGGGAGAACGAATTTTCTGCAGTAAGGTCAGGATTGACGGTCTTTCCTCCGGGAAGAAGGGCGGCGACATCCGTCATGTTCGATAGTTGAAGATGATTGAGGGCATCACGGCCAAGACTGTGGGAAGTTCCGAGACCTTCCTTTGCCTTCTGTGCCGTGACCACGACCTCATCCAGCGCAAGAGAATTCTCGTGCAGTACGATCCGGAGACCGCTCACATCCTTTCCTGCATCCACCTCGACTGCAACAGTCACATATCCCAGGCACGATACCTCCATTATGTATTTTCCTTTCTGGACATCTGCGAAGACGAATTCTCCGTCAAGTCCGGTGGTGGTCCAGAGGTAATCCTCTCCAAGACGGACAACAGCACCGATTACCGGCCCGCCGGATTCAGCATCTACGACGGTTCCTTCCACCTCCAGTCCACGTCCGGCTGCATCGGCTCTCTGGGCGAAGAATATCGGGAAGATCAGCAATAAGGAAAAAAGAAAACGTCGCAACATCATACCTGATTGATTCAAATTGACATGCAAAGGTACAAAATCTGAGTGTTACGATAATACCTAAATATAGGTATTTTATAAAAGAAAAAAAGCCGACCTTAGTAAAGGACGACCTGCATATAATTGTACCACGTCTGGTTTTTGCAAAATTTAAGTCAGCATTTCTGCTGACTCTTGGAGCGGAAAACGAGACTCGAACTCGCGACCCCAACCTTGGCAAGGTTGTGCTCTACCAACTGAGCTATTTCCGCAAATTCCCCGAATGGGATTGCAAAGGTACGAAGATTTTTTGAACTTGCAAGCCTTTTCGGGAAAATTTTCAAAAAAATGTCGTTTTTTTACAAAGACGTCTCGAATTCCTTCAGGAAGCGGAGGTCGTTCTCGAAATAATTGCGAAGATCGCGTACCTGCCACTTGAGCATCGCTATACGCTCCACACCCATTCCGAAAGCGAAACCGCTGTATTTCTTGCTGTCTATACCTGAAGCCTCGAGGACATTAGGATCCACCATTCCGCAGCCCATGATCTCGAGCCATCCTGTTCCCTTGCAGATGTTGCAGCCCTTTCCGCCGCAGATGTTGCAACTTACATCCACCTCAGCAGACGGCTCAGTGAACGGGAAGTATGATGGACGCATGCGGATCTGGCTCTGGGCGCCGAACATTTCGCGCGCGAAGAGAAGGATCGCCTGCTTCATGTCGGCGAAAGTCACGTTCTCATCGATGTAGAGTCCCTCCACCTGATGGAAGATACAGTGTGCACGGGCAGAAATGGCCTCGTTACGGAACACTCGTCCAGGGCACACGATACGGATAGGAAGAGGCATCTTCTCCATCGCACGTACCTGCACAGACGAAGTATGGGTACGGAGGAGTACAGGATTGTCGCTGTCGCTGATGAAGAAAGTGTCCTGCATTTCACGGGCAGGGTGCTCAGGAGGGAAGTTCAGAGCCTCGAACACATGCCAGTCGTCCTCAACCTCAGGACCCTCGGCCACATCATATCCAAACTTGCGGAAGATGCTTACGATCTCCTCGCGGGCAATGGATACAGGATGGCGTGATCCAAGGGCGACAGGATCGCCCGGCATGGTGTAGTCAAAAGATGCCGCAGTAGATGCAGGAGCCTCCGCTGCCGCCTCCTTAAGGGCCTCGATCTTTGCTGCTGCCGTATTCTTGAGGACATTGAGTTTCTGTCCGAATTCTCTTTTCTGCTCGGGAGCCACTGTCCTGAACTCTTCGAAGAGTCTAGTGACCTCGCCTTTCTTTCCCAGAAGACGGACACGTGCTTCTTCTATTTCCTGCTCTGTCTTGCACGACAGGGCTTCGATTTCAGCCATCAAGGCTTCTATACGTTCTCTCATATCTGATTTCCTTTATAATATTCTATGTTAAAGATTCTTCGCTTTCGCTCAGAATGACACAAAAACACACTATTCTTCTACAGGATAGCCGATGGCTACCACACAATAAGGACGGATACCATCCTTCAGTCCGAGAAGATCGCGCACATAGTCCTCTGCCTTTGCTCCTACCGCCTCATTCTTGAGGCACGGCCGGCCGTTGATGTGCTCCCAGCAGCTCACGAGGTCCATAGCGGTCACCGCCAACTGGATGA
>JAFVHZ010000022.1 GCA_017474265.1 Bacteroidales bacterium
CCCCTAGCCGGGGGTGGCATGTCACTTCCACATATCACCTATGGTCAATCGTATGTTAAATGATCTGCCTGATGGATTCTTCTATGCGTGATGCTATCGACTCTCTTTGGGATTTGTCTTCTATATGCTCAAGGACAGGAGAAATGAACGAGATCATCTGCAGGACCTTGGCGTCCTCGAGAGAGATTCCGCGCGAACGCATGTAGAACTGTTCTTCCTCATTCAGACGGCCGATAGTGGCTCCGTGAGAGCATTTGACATCGTCCGCATATATCTCCAGTTGAGGCTTTGTGTCGACCTTGGCGCCGTCAGAAAGAAGAAGATTGTGGTTTTCCTGATATGCCTCGGTCTTCTGGGCATCCTGTGCGACGATGATCTTTCCGTAGAAATCCACCTTGGAAGTACCTCCTGCAATGCCTTTGAACAACTGGCGGGAGTTGCAGTGAGGCAGGTCGTGATGCATGTCCACGGCTATGTTCACCTTCTCCTCTCCGCCGCATACATACGCGCCATAGATATTCGCCTCTGCCCCTTCTCCGGCCAGACGCACATCCAGCCTGATGTCGCAGTCAGTCTCTGGCATTACCAACACCACCACATCCACCTTTGCGTCTCTTTCCACAACGATATGCTGTGATATTCCCTTGCAGAAGTGACCGTTTGGTGTTGATTGTGGAGACGACATGCCACCCCCGGCTAGGGGGTGCCTGTCGACAGACAGGCGGGGGTCGTCGGAACAACAACCCGAACGACCGTCCAAAACATAAACTCTATGAACAATATTGTTCGATTTTATAATCATATCATCCATATCCTACAGATTATCGTAACCCTTCTCCTCGATCTCCGCAACAAGTTCCTTGCCCGCGGTCTTCACGATCTTTCCGTCCTTGAGGACATGAACCACATCCGGAACGATGTAGTCCAGAAGACGCTGGTAGTGTGTGATGACAATGGCTGCCTTTTCCGGAGTGTGAAGGGCGTTCACACCGTTGGCCACGATACGGAGGGCATCTACGTCCAGTCCGCTGTCCGTCTCGTCAAGGATGGCGAGAGTCGGATCAAGCATGGCCATCTGAAATATCTCGTTACGCTTCTTCTCTCCGCCGGAGAATCCGACATTGACCTCACGCTTGGCAAACTCCGGCTTCATCTGCACGAATGCCATCTTCTCGCGCATGAGTTTCAGGAAATCACCTGCCTTCAGAGGCTCCAGGCCCTTGCCGGCACGATGGGCATTGACAGCAGTCTTCATGAAATTGGTGATGGTCACGCCCGGTATCTCCACAGGATACTGGAATGAAAGGAAGATTCCTGCCCATGCTCTTTCTTCCGGAGAAAGGGTCAGAAGATCCTGCCCCATGAACTCTATGGATCCTTCAGTCACCGTGAACTGAGGCTTTCCTGCCAGCACGGCAGAAAGTGTGCTCTTTCCGGCGCCGTTAGGTCCCATCACGGCATGGATCTCTCCCTTGCGGATCACCAGGTCCACACCCTTGAGGATTTCCTTATCCTCGACAGAGGCCCTAAGGCCCTCAATCTTCAGTAATATATCGTTTGCCATATGCTATATGTTATCTTATTTTGACCACTGTGTCTTTATTTAGTCCAATTGTGACACAGTAGTGTGCAAAATCAATGTTTCTCCTCAAAACAGCCAACCTCTGTGACACTTTTTCGTTTTTCTATGACACAGTAGTATCCAAAGCGGCTATGCATCTTTGCGGTACAGTCTGTACCATGTGAACAACGACCATATGCCGTTGACAAGGTACAGGCAACTTACTATCGGCATGAACACCAGTCCTGCCTTCAAGTAGAGGGTCAGGTTGGCGATGTTCACAAAGAGCCATGCTATCCAGCAGTCCCATTTCTTCAGTGCCGACAGTGTCTGGGCGGTCAGAATCAGAACTGTCACGCAGCAGTCCAGATAAGGAAGGGGATTTGCCGGGAAATATCCCACAAACCATCTTGTTCCCATCATGCTCATGAGCCAGCCCCATACAAAGGCGAGCAGAAGCACCAGAGCCACTATCATTCCTCGTGCAGGCCAGGTGAGCATCGAAACTTTGAGTTCACCAGCCTTTTCAGCGCTCTCTTCTGTCTTCTTCGGATGGCTCCATCGGTACTGGCCCATTATGTTTATGCCCAAAGAGACAGGCTGCAGTATCAGATTGGCGTACAAGTTCTTCTGCCAGAACATGAAGAACAGCAGGGCCGTATAGACATAGCCTACATAGAAGTTGCTCTTGCTGTTCCTTCCTGCCAGAAAGACCGTAGTCAGACCGAACACCGCTGACAGAAGATCTATCAGCAGCACCGGCTTCCCGCCCATCTCAAACAGTATGATATTCCAGAACTCCATCATCCGACTGATCCTTCCAACGACACCTGCAGCAGTTTCTGCGCCTCTACGGCGAACTCCATAGGAAGTTTCGACAGGACCTCACGTGCATATCCGTTTACGATAAGGCCCACGGCCTCCTCAGGTCCGATTCCCCTCTGGTTGCAGTAGAACAACTGGTCCTCGCTGATCTTTGAAGTGGTGGCCTCATGTTCCACGACTGCCGTCTTGTTGGCGTTCTCGATGTACGGGAAGGTATGCGCCCCGCACCTGTCTCCGATCAGAAGGCTGTCGCACTGCGAGAAGTTTCGTGCATTGTCCGCACCCGGAAGCATCTTCACCAGACCGCGGTAACTGTTCTGACTGCGTCCTGCCGAAATACCCTTGCTGACGATACGGCTACGGGTATTCCGTCCTATATGAATCATCTTAGTGCCGGTATCCGCCTGCTGCATGTTGTTGGTGACAGCCACGGAATAGAATTCCGACGAAGAATTGTCTCCCTTGAGTATGGTCGACGGATATTTCCATGTGATTGCCGATCCGGTCTCCACCTGAGTCCACGAAAGATGGCTTCCTGAGCCCTTGCATATGCCTCTCTTGGTCACGAAGTTGAAGATTCCGCCACGTCCCTGGGCATCTCCCGGATACCAGTTCTGCACCGTCGAATATTTCACTTCCGCATCCTTCTCCACTATGATTTCGACAACGGCCGCATGGAGCTGGTTCTCGTCACGCATCGGTGCCGTACAGCCCTCCATATAACTTACATATGACCCTTCGTCCGCCACGATGAGGGTCCTTTCGAACTGCCCGGTACCCTTGGCGTTTATACGGAAATAACTTGAGAGTTCCATCGGGCATCGTACTCCCTTCGGGATATAGCAGAAGGACCCGTC
>JAFVHZ010000264.1 GCA_017474265.1 Bacteroidales bacterium
CGCAATCTATTTGCTTGGTGCCTTCATCGCAGGTTTCTCAATGTGTATGTTGAACATCGTTGTGAAGCACACCGAAAGTGTACAGATTTGCACCTCAAAACCTCGGCTGGAAATGGGATGACGCAAGCAGGCAGAGAGGTAAGAACTGCCACTTCCAGTGGGGAAGAAAAGATCCATTCCCATGCCCGAACAAATACAACTCAAACTCTATCATCCCGACAACCGGACAGAGAAGTTTCACCACTGAGAATGCAGAAGAGAATGCAACAACTATTGCCGACTCTATCAAGCGTCCTTATTCATTCTTCTTTGGCACCGAGGCGAACTCGTACAAATGGGAGCCTGACGGTAGGCTGGATCTCTGGTGCGCAGGCAATCAGTCAACGGGCGTATCCGACAATGTAATCGTAAAGACAATCTACGACCCATGTCCTGTGGGCTACGTTGTTCCGAATGCGCGTGTATTTACAGGCTTCACCAAGACAGGAAGCAATACAGAGGACGCTACGCAGTTCAATACCATAGGAGCATTCACCGCAGGTTGGTTCTTTAAGCGCAACAGCGAAGATACCGTGGGACATTTCTTCGCGGCGTCTGGATGCCGCAGCAGGGATTCGGGTGGTCTCGGCAGTGTCGGTGGCTACGGCTACTACTGGTGCGCTGGGCCTGGCTCTGCCGCCTACGGTCGTTGCCTCCTTTTCTATTCGGGCTACGTCTATCCGCTCAATTACGGCCACCGTGCGGGCGGTTTCTCTGTGCGCGCCGTCCGAGAATCAAATTAAAACCTTTAATCCGTCTGCCCCATTTTTACAGGGCAGACGGGATACAAAACGCAGATATGAATAGGATAAAAATCAAGAATTCAACAGTCAATATCACGGTCATCATGCCGGAGCCATCCGAGATCAGGGACGAGATTAAGAAATTCGATCTCTCTGACAAGACTCCTATTGATTGCATGAACTATTTGAGAACAATCAAGGAACGCATAAAGAATGGAATACTATAAGTTGCCGGCATATAACAAGGCGCGAGAACTAACAGAGCAGATAACGCGCAGCACGCAGAAAGTTCCGCGCGATATTCGCTTCTCCTATGTCACCAAAATGCAGACCGCCTCTATGGGTATAATGGAGCATATAGCCTTTGCTAACGAAAACCCGGAAGAGAGGGTAGCATACCTTGACAAAGCCATTCAGGACCTACATACTATCATGATCCGAGTGCGTATCCTTAAAGACTTGAAATATCTGCCCACGAAAGGATATAGTGCGATTATTCGCAAAGAAGAGGAACTTGTAAGGCAACTCACGGGTTGGCTGAACAAGACTACAGAAAGTAACAACAAACATTAACAACAGGACTGGCGATAGCCGGATTTCATGCTATCCTGCGGTCATTCGCAATAGTATGGAGAGTGCATTTTGAATTCAGCATTTCCATTATGTCAAGGAGACTTTACATAGTAATCATCTTTGTACTGACGCTTGCGTCGGTGCAGGGGTCCGTATGTGCTTTCGATAAGTCAGCACATGCGTTCATGAGTGAAATGCTTACTAATACGGCGTCTGGATACCGCAACAGGGATTCGGGTGGTCTCAACAATGTCGGTGGCAACGGCAACTACTGGTGCGCTGTACCTAACTCTGCCGCCAACGGTCGTTACCTCAATTTCAATTCGGGCAACGTCAATCCGCTCAATAACAACAACCGTGCGAACGGTTTCTCTGTGCGCGCCGTCCGAGCATTCAAGAGCCAGTCCTTTATAACAAACACAACTGCTTTGGAACTAACCTTTGACCAAATCCACGAACTGACGACAAAGGCATACCTGATCGAGAGGAAGAATATACGCAATCACTTCCACCCGTTGCAGTTCGAGGTAGAATTGGAGAAAAGGATATACGACATTGCACGCAGCCTATACCGACGTGAGTATCAGACGAAGCCATACGGCTGCTTTATGATAGAAGAGCCAACCATACGCGAGGTGTTCTTCCCTCATGTTGACGACGCGACGGTCAGTCATATCCTGTTCGACATGATCAGCCCAATCTTTGAAAAGACCTTTATATACGACAGTTATTCATGTCGCGTCGGTAAAGGCACTCTGTTCGGAATCGAAAGAATGGAACATCACATACGCTCCTGTACCGACAACTACAGACGCGAAGCCGGAGTTCTCAACTTAGACATTTCCGGATACTTCATGAATATCAACAAAGGTATTCTTTATAGCATAATATGCGACACCCTCCAAGAGTACAAGTTTAGGCCAGTCTTAAGAAACAGCACTACGGTTTGGAACGATGTCATAGACTTCGCATTCGTTGACTACCTCATAAGGTTAGACCTGTTTACCAATCCGCTTGAGAATTGCAGAATGATTGGCGACCAGAGTGCAAGAAAGGTCATGCCTCAGAGTAAAAGCCTCATCTTTTCTCCATTAGGCACTGGTGTACCGATTGGCAAAGTTACCAACCAACTCAATTCAAACATATATCTGAATGTGCTTGACCAGTATGTCAAGCGAGACCTGCATGGAAAATACTGGGGAAGATATGTCGATGACGGGAAACTTATCGACATGGATTTGATCTATCTCGAAGAATGCAAGTATGCCATCGGCGAATTCCTTCAGGACAAACTGAAACTCAAGATGCACCCGGAAAAGACAAAGATAACCTCCACAGAAGAAGTGTTCTTCCTCGGTGCAGTCCTACGGCCATATAGAAGGTATGCAAGCAATCAGACTATGAGCCGATTCCATAAATGCGTGGAAGCATGTGAAGAGTTATTGAAGGCCGGAGAGACCGACCCTCATATAATGATGAGTTCGCTCAATTCGTATCTGGGCTACCTCAAGCATTTCAACGAGCGAAAGGCAATCAAACTCACATTAGAGAACTCTCCGTTATGTCAAATCTTCAACTTCGGAGCCAAATATGAAAGAGCAACCATAATTAAATCAGTATAATATGAAAAAGGCAAAATTCGGTAGCGTACCACCCAAAACGCAGAAACTGGCAGACGGCAGATACAGAGTTTATCTGAACGTAGAGAAATCAACCGAAACAAACACCATCAAGAGAGAGGACAGCGACCTTGAAGAGGTGGAAGAGTACGACGTTTACCTGTGCGACGAGTTCGATATGAACGGAGAGCCGACATACGAAAGGCTCATTGAAGCCCTGATCAGGAGGCGTTATTCTGTTTCAGACGAACTTGCCATCATGAGGCAGAGGGACGACAAGCCCGAAGAGTTTGCGACTTACAACAGTTTCGCGGAAGAGTGCAAGGCTCTTGCAAGAACTGTATTTAACGATTAGGAGGAAATCACATGGACTGGACACAGATAATCATTGCCGTTATCTCCGGATTATTTGTCGGCGGCGGTCTGATGCTCATCCTCACTCGCAAGGAGGTTAAAGACGGCAAAGCAGCAGAGAACATGCAGAAGGTCGTGGACTCCATGCAGAAATCGCTGGACGCCAAAGACCGTATCATTGAAGAGCAGGAGCAGAGACGAAAGGAACTAAAAGGGGACGTAGATAAGAAAGATGCAAAGATTGACGAGTTGCAGCGCGAGAAGTCCGAAATGCGAGACAGGTTTGAAAAAGAGAAGTCCGAAATGCGAGACAAGATCGACGACCTATCCACAAAATTTGCAGTTGCATCCATGATGAGGTGCATTAAACTCAAATGTGATGATCGCGACCCTCCCTTCGGAAGCATTGTCGAACTTACGGGACTTAAGGACATTGATTTAGTTTCACTTTCAAAACCCAATTAACATGGCAGACTTTAAGGCATACGCCCCAAAACTCAAAGCATTTGAGGGAGGGCGTTCGGTTCACCCGAAAGACAAGGGTGGACCGACAAACCGCGGCGTGACACTTGATACCTTCCGCAGAATCTTCGGACAGGACAAAACCATTGATGACCTGTGGAACATGACGGAAGGAGAATGGCTCGTCGTCATGGATAAAGAACACTGGGACGCGTGCAAGGCAGATAAGATAAGCAATCAGTCTATTGCGGAAATCATCGTGGACTGGTATATAAATTCCGGCATTGCTGGCATAAGGCGTTCACAGGAGATAGCAGGAGTAAAGCCGGATGGAATAATAGGACCGAAGTCCCTTGCAGCATTCAACTCGGCTAATCAAAAGGAGTTGTTTGGCAGGCTGTGGAACGGACGGCACCAGTTCTATCTGAACATCGTCAAACGCGATCCGTCTCAAAGGGCATTCCTTGACGGATGGATGAACAGGTTGAACTCTTTTCAATTTGAAGAATAATGGGAAATATTAGCAAATTTATCTATACTGCTCTGACCGGACTGATAGTAGGATTCTCTATCGGGTTTTCGGTCAGAGCAAAACAAGCAAAGCCTGAAATAAAGGAAGTCACCGTTTATCGCGACACTTCGTACTCCCGGCTCGACCTGAGCAAATACATGAGCCTGAAATCAACGCCTGTCAGCAAAGTCCCCAAGACGGTCTATATCCACGACACTGTAACAAACACCATAATAAAGGATAGCATCAGATACCTGGTACTCGACAGGGAATTCAGATTCCTCAGCAACGACAAGGTTGATATATGGTACTCGGGTATTGACCCAAGTATAGACAGCCTGCATTTCAGATTCCCAGAAAAGACAATAACGCAGACCATTTCCGCAACGCCACGAAAATGGTCCCTTGATCTAAACGCAGGTTTCGACATCTGTAGAATGAACGGGTATTTTGCAAGCCCAAATATCGGAGTTGACTTCCGTTACAACAAGTGGACATTTGGCGTAAGCACAGGCGTTGATATAAAACTGCAGCAGCAAACCCAACTGACGCCATACATAGCAGGAAGCCTGAAATACAGCATATTCAGTATCGGACGATAGTTAATAAATAAAATAGCCGTCCCAAGCACAAGCGTACATTTGCAGCATGGATATAACTTTACTTGTAACAAAAATAAATGTCTATGACGAAGTGTCAAAGACATCATCATATACCGGGGCCAAGATGGACGACAACGGCTCCGGATACATGCGGATATTTACAATTGATGAAGACCGCATTGTATTGGAAAGGTTTTGGAACGAGGCCTGCAACAAGGTCGTGGACTTGGTCAAGCCATTTATTTCGTCGATAAGCAAACTTGTAGAGAGCCATACAATAGACCTCTCCAATAACTTCACCGCAAAGTTGAGTATGCCAAGTTCCTTCGACGCATCTCTCGTAGAGAGCATCAACACAGCCCTATTCAGTTACTTTACCAATTACATCGTAGGCAAGTGGTATGAATTTACTAACAAGGAGGAGTCGGGCGCATACCTTCTCTGCGCCAATTCAGCGCTTGAAGATGTAAAAAGCAAGATATACTACAGGAAGAAGCCTACAAGAGTAAAGCCCACAACAACAGCATAAACCCCTAATCTTATAAAAGCAATGGCAAGAAAAACACTCACCATCACACTTTACATGTCAGAGATTGTCTATGCGATTATGAACAAGACACACCTGACAGGAAGAAGTCGCGAGACCGGCAACAATCACGAAGAGGTGGCAAACATGAAAGCGAATGAGGACGACGAGAATATGAATCAGATTCTTCAATCTATCGGCACCGCATTCTCTAAACTGAAGACAAAGTTGTCGGAATACCTCGAAGATACCGGCACGACCGCCAACAACATTCAGATCGAGTCAGACACAAACCTCACACTTGCCCTCAGTATGCCTACAAACTACAATGAGGCAACGCGCGATACTCTTTCTCGAGGCGCGCACGATTACCTTGTTCACTCCGCTATTTCGGAGTGGTTTACCATTACAAACAAGAATGATGCAGCCGACTACGTTGCGCTGGCCACATCGGACATTGAGACAATCAGAGAGGCAATCAACAAGAGAACTCGCCCTGTAAGGAAAGCCCCAACAACGGGAGGTGACAGCACAACGGGAGGTGACAGCACAACGGGAGGTGACAGCACAACGGAAGAACAGAACTAATCAGGATAAGGCATGAGACCGAGAACAAAGTCTGCTAAACTCACGTTCAAACGCGACGAGATTCTACAGGACATAGGTAACTACGCATATGTCGTAGCCGATGTAATGAAGGTGGACACGGAACATGCGCGCCACCAAGTTCTCGACATATGTCAGGACGGAAACATCGAAAGAGTTTCCAGAGTGATGAACCTTGCGTACTCTGAGGTTGTTGAACTGCTGTATCCTTACACCAAAGAAGTATGCGAACAGGAAGAAACCTGCGATAACACGCTGACTTTCCCACAAGAGTATGTCGTCGCTATGGAACTTCCCGATAACTTTGCCAAGAGTACGGTTGTCCTGCTGACAAAACTCATTCACGAATACTTTGTTTATCGAATCCTCGGAGATTGGCTCAGTATTACGGCCAGCGAATATTCGGGTATATGGGAAGAGAAACTTGATAGAATTCGAGAGAGGATCAACTCAGCAAAGAATAAGAGAGTCGGAAGAGTGCGGCGCACCCAAGCCCCTTTCTGACCCTGATAATCCATAGTGTAAAATGAATGGCGGTAATCATCACGACTACCGCCATTCTCCATAATAACAACTAAACTAACTTATGACAACAACTGCCATTATCTTAAATCATTTCCCTGCTTTGATTCGTAGTTTATACTGCAGCCGAACAGACCCTTTCCATTTTTCAGAGAAGATATAACACCTATCCTATAATACTTGTAGGGCGTACCTGCAAACCCGCGAAGATAATGATCGGCACTTGAATAGACATAATGCCAATTAGCCAAGTCTCTGGATCCGAACAATGCTACCTTTATATCCCCCTTATTGAAATTACCTCTCTGAATGATTGAATACACCGTCTTGAGAATATCCGGGCCATCCAGTTTTAATGGGCGAGATAGAATAAAGCCATGAAGTTCGTCATAATCTCCTTCGCCAGCATAATCCACGATACTTCCGTCGTGCAACTGAACTGCTGTTTCCGGATATGCATTTGCCGACGTCGCCATTTGCGAACTCATCATGCCCCATGACTTGCTCTTCAAAGAATACACATACGCATAGGCATACGAAGGATTGAATACAACTATACGCTGGTGTGTATAGTCATAGAACATCTGACACCCTGAAAGAAATTCGCGGAAAGACGCAAATGCAAAAGCATTCGTATCAATTCCGGATAGTTTCAGCAATGAGGCTCCCGACGGATATGCAGACATGTCAGGCAAAGCCCCGTCAATTATTTCGCTGATGCATGTCGCCTCCGATCCTGCCAGCAGCATTATTCCTCGATCCGTCACAAATAAGACTGCGCTGTCTATCTGAGTAATACTTCCCGGATTTACGCAGATGTCGCGAGTTACAGGCTGCCTTGCCGTAAATGTACCCGTACCCGAAACCTCCAAAGCCCAAACACCATCTGTCGTAAAAGCATACAGAGGAAACTGGCCGAACTGCCCCTGTGACAAAGCCTTGACAGCCGAACTCATGCCTACAATTTTACCCGTACCAATGGTGTTTATTCCAAGAACAGGAAAACGAAACGGATTATTTACCTCTGACGTATAGAGTTTGTTAGGAAGTTCTACAACCCTCTGCGCTACCGAAGATGCCACAGGAGAGACGGACACTGATTTTGAGACATCCTCCCACCCACCAAAATAGAAGGCACCGTTAAGAAAATTATGAGGCTCTAATGGAATTTCATAATAGTCGCTAAAATAGTTGGACTTTACGATGATCGCCTTATACGCATTTATATTCGGATAATAGAAAAACAGTGTTGGTGAATTATACCCAAAGGAAGCAGCATTTCCCCTAACAACTATATCTTTGCCATCCTGTTTGATATACACAAACACGCTGACGCTTACCTTTGTATCCATGAAGGTAGATTCAACGTCAGACCAGTTATTGACGTAGCCGTCACTATGGCAGAACTGCGCAGCAGCAGAGAAACCCGCGAAGAGCCTCTTTCTAATATTTGCCACATTAAGCCTCTGATTGTATGTAAACGAGACTTGGGGCATAAGTTTGTCATGGCTATCGAAGTCATCTGACATGACCTCTCTGGTAACAAGCGACTGGAGATAATCCTCCTCAATAGTGAGTAATGTCCTTGAAGTGGAGAGATTTTCCACACCGATACTCTCCAAGAAATAGAATTGCGAACAATCCTTTATGTCCCCTTTTACCGTCTCAAGGCTCTTTTCCGGAATCATAAGGCGTCCCGTAGGATATGACAGCGTTGAGGGGTTAAATGTAAAGGCATACAACTTACTGAACTTGTGACGCTGATATCGAAGCGGATATGTCGTCTGAGATACGGCCTGATTTGTATGCTTGCAAACGCAATAGCAGTCCGAATCATCCACCTTAACGAATTTTGTACATTCTCCGTTTTGATCGTAGGTATATATCGGAGCCGAGACAAATATATCGACGGAACTAACAATATCGCTCCACTTCTTAAGTTCAGATAATTCAGATGACGACACAACGGCATAATCAAGGGAGTGGCACATGCCTACCACTCGCAAAGAGGCCGAAGTATATGAGTTCTTGCCTGTTATATGCTCAAAGAATACCTGCGGAGCAAGGTCAGACGAGCATATCATAAGGACAGGGGCAGAATGCTTTGTCAATGTGCCGTCATACAGACGATAGGCATAACGGACCAGGAACGGATATATGAACTTTCCTGCATGGGTTGAATTGTCAGCAATGAACTTATTCACCTTTGCAAGCACTTGAGAAGTGATCTTCGTCTTGTTGCTATCTGAAAACTCGTTCCAAATGTTCCCCTCCGATATTGAATCGAACGAAATTGAAAACTCGTCTGTCCTTATCATTTCCCCTTGAAGCCCAAACGAAATGGCAAGTTCCGGGATTTCATCCCCCAAATAAACATATGAAGAGTCCTTATATAGCAAATAATGCATTCCCTCTGAGGAAAGAATTACCAACGTGTTCCCAATCGCATTTATCTGGTGAAGCGTTACTGAGGACGACAAAGACATTATACGATAATCTTCACTCTCTTCTGACGCATAACCTTCAGGCAGGGCAAATATATCAGATGAGGACCTGACAATATAATTCTTATAGCCGTTACCCTCATGAACATACAGGAGTTTGTAGTTTGAGGGTACGACCATTACCGGCTTTGGGGGAACGACGGGTTTGAGTGAGCCGTCCTCCGGAATCATATCCATAGATATAGCAAGGTCGCCATCGCTGCACTCATAGTCAAGCGGAGAAGCGGTCAGGCCGCCATATTTCAATTCCTTTATCATGTTATTAGTTGATTATATTACATCTGACAATGATGTTGATTGCCTCGCCAAGACTTGGGATATGCTCACCTTTACCTGCCGGAACACGGACTTTGCCCTGACCTCCGGAGAGAGAAAGCACAAAGTTGCACAGCCTCTTACTGTATGCCCTAAAATTCCTGCTACCTCCTTTACAATGTTTTGTGGATCGGCAGCGCCCCTCATGTTTCCCCACTGCATCACAAGCCTTCACACGAACATACAGGTAGTACTCTCCCCGATCTTCTGCCAAATCTATCACGTCACCGTCCTGAAGCCCAATGGCGTTGGATACGCGGGCTGTTATATCAATCTTGCCGCTCTGATGGAATGTTATGTCCGGGCGGCGCGTACTACCTAAAACGCTTCTCATAAGGCCTGCAAATTTGATAATACACCATTCCTGTTGCCGTCTTTGCTCGCCTCACCGTCAGTTTGCAACGAGAATCAGCAGGAAGTCCGTAGGTGTAGAACATTCTGTTTACCGTAGGAACCAAAGACTCAAATCCGACACACTTGAACTTATGATTATACATAACGTCAGCAAGTTGCGTTTCTGTGTCGAGTTCCGGATTCAAGACAAAGCCATAGCAGCCAACGGCGCGTACCCAGAACACATATACCTTTGCCTGCTCCATCTTCATAATGCGCAGTTTATGAAATAGCCTGCGCGAGAATGTGACAGAATTATCAGTTGCGTCTGCGATTACATAACAGGATAAGCGCTCCTGTAACCAATGTAAAAATTTCCGTATCATGGTGGCGAATTTAAGTCAATGGGTATTAAAGAACTTTTTATCTATTACTCTCCGAGTAATCTTTTCTGGATCTGAAAGAGATAGTTTCGACATAGCCGAAACTATAATTTGTTTCAAGGTCGCGCCGATGCCATTCAGCCTGCTCTGCGGTAGAGAAGATGAAGGACGAAAGTTCGCGCTTCGTCGTCCCCTTTGTATAAATGACATTGGCATAATACTTATGCCCGAAGAGGAAATCAATAATGATTTCCACAAGAGATTTCTTTTTCATTTTGATGGATCTTTTGAAAATCCCGTCTGCCCTGTAAAAATGGGGCAGACGGATTAAAGGTTTTAATTTGATTCTCGGACGGCGCGCACAGAGAAACCGAGCGCACGGTAGTTGCTACTGAGCGGATAGACGAGGCCCGAACCGAAATAGAGGTAACGACCGCCGGCGGCAGAGAACTTGTCAGGACAACGGGTCCAATAATCACCCTCGTAGCC
>JAFVHZ010000265.1 GCA_017474265.1 Bacteroidales bacterium
AACGTTCTATGTATGAATTGTCACCAGTGGAACTGCATTTTATCGAAAATTTCGAGAGAGAACAGAAACTGCTGAAGGATAAATAACATTGTAACTAGCTGCTGTGTGACGTCTCTCAGGTAAATTGCGACCCGGATTTTGGCAAAGTATTGCCTCATACGGTATTGACGTCCAATGGCATACACACGGAAGTACCGCGTACGGACGGTAGCCATTGGATATATGACCGACACTATGGGCCGTATGCACTCTGACGCACAGTTCGCAGGAATGACCCTCGGAATCGGTAACAACCCCATGGTAGGTTGTACAGTTGCATGCGCTGTTGACGTTGCTACTGCGCTGAACAAATAAAAGATTGCCGGTCAAGCCGGCAATGACGATATAACCAAGCCGGCAATAACGATATGACTCAACCGGCCATGACGTCATCCCCGACCTGATCGGGCATCTCATTACCAAATAGTTATGGAGACATCCTTTCGGGGGTGCCGCTTTTTTGCCTGCCATTTTCCCGTCCAGAAAAATGACCCAGTTTCTTGGATAGTGTAACCATTTCGCTTTTCCCGTCCAGAAAAATGCCCAGTTTCTTGGATAGTGTAACCATTTCGCCTTTCCCGTCCAGAAAAATGCCCGTTTTCTTGGATACCGACCTTGAAAACAGGGTCTCGTCCAGAAAAACAGCCTTTTTTCTGGACAGCGACCTCAGAAACAGATTCCCATTCACGAAATCGCCCATTTTCATGGACAGAACGGCCCGCCCGTTCCCAATGGGCAAGTTCACACACTCCCGCTCACAGTAAACTCCAAGACACGTGTCATTATTCAAGAATATATTTTATCTTTGCTGAAAAGCGAAGCGGATATGGAGAAGGATGTTATTTTCGAGACGGCGGAGAGATATGTCAGGTATACGGGGAGGTCCATATTTCTGACAGGAAAGGCGGGGACGGGCAAGACAACCTTCCTGAAGTACATCACACGGTCCATATCCAAGCGGTACGTCATACTCGCCCCTACAGGAGTGGCGGCAATCAACGCCGGGGGCACTACGATCCATTCGTTCTTCCAACTTCCCCTCTGCCCATATCTTCCTGATGTAAAGGAACTTGTTACAGAATATCAGATGCCTGAAAGATACCGCAGGCTCCGCAAGGAGAGACAGAAGATAATCAGGACCCTTGACCTTCTGATCATCGACGAGATATCTATGGTGAGGGCGGACCTTCTTGATGCGGTGGACATGAGCCTCAGGACATACAGAAGAAGCGACAAGCCTTTCGGCGGCGTGCAGCTGCTGATGATCGGAGATGCCCACCAGCTCTCCCCCGTCGTCAAGGAAAACGAGCGCCAGTACATGGCGCAGGTCTATCCGTCGCCATACTTCTTCCACTCCAAGGCCCTCAGGAAACTCGACTACATCACCATCGAACTGCAGAAGGTCCACAGGCAGAAGGACGCCGCTTTCCTCGACATACTGAATGCCGTACGCGAGGACAGGATCACTGAGAGCCTCCTGCAGAAACTGAATTCGAGGGTAAAGGCCTTCGATTCGGACGGCGATGTGATCCGCCTCACGACCCATAATCAGCAGGCAGACAGCGTAAACGCCTCGAAACTGGCGGATCTTCCTGACGAACCGGTATCGTTCGAGGCCGGAATAGAAGGAGACTTTCCGGAAAACAGCTATCCTGCGGAGAGCATGCTCACTTTGAAGAAGGGAGCGCAGGTCATGTTCATCAGGAATGACCCGGAAGGCAGGTTCTACAACGGAAAGATAGGCATCATCGACGCCATCACACCGGAAGGAATCGTAGGCGTCATCGACGAGGAGGGCGAATACATTGCAGTAGAGCCCGTGACATGGGAAAACATCGAGTATTCCCTCGACGAGGAATCCGGCGAAATCATGCCGAAGGTCATCGGTACGTTCAGGCAGATGCCGCTTAGGATCGCATGGGCCGTGACCATCCATAAAAGCCAGGGCCTCACCTTCGACCGAGTGATAATCGACGCCGGGGCAGCATTTGCGTTCGGGCAGGTCTATGTGGCCCTCTCAAGATGCCGCACCCTCGAAGGCATATCCCTCGAGACTCCGATAAGGCCATATACCATCTACACAGACCAGAATGTCAGTGAATTCAATGCCGCACAGCCTTCATTGTCAAGCGTCCAGGGAGCGTTGGGACGTGAGGAAAGACGGCATATCTTCGACCTTCTGAAGGAGATATTCGGCATCAGAGACCTTGTCAACTCGCTCATAAGGTACAGAAAGGCATGGGCAGGCACGATGGAACAACTCTATCCGTCCGAATATCAGACTCTGATGCAACATCAGGCAAAGATAGAGGACCTGAAGAAGACCGGCGACACCTTCGCTCTGCAACTCACCAGGATCGAGACTACGGCATCGGAAGACGACTCATACCTGAACGAAAGGATCCGCAAGGCGTCGGAATACTACCTTCCGATACTCGAGGAAATCAGGAAATACTGCATACGCATTTCCGACCTTGAGGTGGACAACAAGGAGGTGAAGAAGAAACTGAAGGAGTCTGCAGACGAAATGTTCATACAGATGGACATAGTCTGCAGAACCCTCGAGACGATAATCGCAAAAGGATTCTCGGTCGAAGAGTACGGAAAGATACGCACAGAGTGTCAGTTGGAAGACCGCACCAAGGCTAAAAGAAGGCTCAAGAAGGTCCTCAAGAGCACAGACACCCCACTTACCGTCAACGAAGAACTTCGGGCAAGACTTCAGGAATGGCGCACTGAACGCTTCAAGGCAGATAATGTACCGGCCTATACCATAATGCATCAGAGCACTCTCCTGGAAATCGCTTCCCTTGTTCCGAAGACAATGTCCGAACTCATGGCCATCAAGGGATTCGGGAAAGCCAAATGCGAAAAATACGGAGCGGAGATCCTGAAAATCACATCTGAATATTGATACCATACATAAAAACATTAACCACAACATCATTATGAAAAGACTTCTGACCATCGCTGCGGCGCTTGCATCCATCGTCTGCCCGCAGATGCTCAATGCAACAAGACTTCTTGGAGTCAAGACCATCGACAAGGACTACATCATGGTACATTTCCGTGACGGAGAAGTAAGGTACCGTGACGACGCTACCGGACCGAGCGCATACCTCGGACACACCTTCGTTGAAGGTGACGACACACTCTTTGTCTTCGGACAGAGACTCGACCCGAAGGCTGCCGGAACTGCAGCAGACTGGATCATCACATCAAAGGACGACAAGTCATTCGGCAGGCAGACTGCCGTTGCCGCATGGCGAAAGTCGAAACCGATGAACACGGACAACACTCTGACCTCGGAACTTGACCATTGGATCTTCCTCCGACTCCCGAAATCCATGAAGCAGGGCTCGACATACACGGTGAGCATCCCGGCTGGCATCGGCTCGGACAAGACATCGGCTGAAGTGACATTCGACATCTGGAACTCTCAGTCCGAGGCAGTGCACGTCAACATCATAGGCTATTCCCCAGAAGAGGAAGTCAAGGCTGCCGACCTGTACCTCTGGCTCGGCGACGGCGGACAGAGGGACTACACCTCGTTCGAAGGCAAGAAGGTCTGGCTCTACAACACAAAGACCGGCAGGAAGCAGAAGGTCGGAAAGGTAAGTTTCTGGATGAGCGCAAAGGAATACGAAAAAGAAGCGAACAGAAAGAACATGACAGGTTCTGACGTATGGAACATCGACTTTACAGCATCGGAGCCGGGACGTTACCGCCTGGTAGTGGAAGATGTGGGATGCAGCATGGACTTCGACATCAGCAATGACATCTATTTCCAGCCGTATCATTATTCCGTAAGAGGATACTACTACATGCGTCTGGGCGAGCCGATCGACCCTCGCATCACCCCTGTTCCGCGCCAGCCGCAGTTCATCCCTGGAGAAGACCCTACCGGTCTGATAGTTTACAAGACAGACATGCATCCTTGGCACCCTGACTGGAGGAAACTCAGAGGAGACGTATGGGACGAGCCGCATTTCAAGAAACCGGAAGAGTCCGAATTCTGGAAACACAGGCTTCCAGGCAATCCTGTCAATGAAATCGTGCGCGGAGGACATTCGGACGCGATGGACTGGGACCGTCACCTTGCGCATGTCAGCAACATTTATGACCTCCTCCTTCCATACATCCTCACCGGAGGACGCCTGTCGGAGGATAACCTGAGCATAAGGGAAAGCGGCAACGGCATTCCTGACCTGATCGATGAAGCACGCAACGAGGTGGACTTCTTCCTCAGCATCAGAGACGGAGAGGCATACTCGCAGGGCGTGACCAATCCGTCATCTGACTGGACCGTGATGTATCAGGCCGGCTGCACCACAATGGCAGCATGGGCGAACGCAGCAAACTGCGCCATGCTCGGAGAAGCATTCAGAATCAACGGCAACAAGGAACTCTGCGAATACTACACAGCAGAAGCGATAAAGGCATTCAGGTTTGCCCAAAAGCAGGAAGTGAGTCAGTTGGACGACAGGCAGAACATAGGAACATCCAGCATGAGGGGACGCGATTTCAAGCAGATGGCAGCCGCCTTCATATACAACCTTACCGGAGACAGGGAGTGGGAGGACATAATGGTGGAGGAAAGCGTCATCAGGGACGGCGTTGCCCCATTGTTCGCAAAAGGACGCGGAAACCAGTATTATCAGATATGGGGAGCCGCTGCATACCTCGTATGCCCTCAGGAAAGACATTATCCTGAATATTATGACACTCTTGTCAAGAGCGTGAACAAGCAGGCCGACGAGAACAATGTCAGCCATATGGCAAGACGTCCGTCAAGAAGGACTGCGAATGATCCCAGATGGCAGACATCAGAAAACCTCCAGATGGTCCTTCTGGCCCACTATATAGCCGATAGTGACGACAGACGCGAAGCGCTCGAGCAGGCAATGTACATCGAGGCAAGTTGGGGACTCGGAAGGAATCCATCGAATACTGTGGAAATGACAGGTCTTGGAGAGCGTCATATCATCGACTGCTACACTACAGGACGCAACGACGGAGTACCGGGCTCACACCCTGGTCAGACGCCGTTCAACGGCACTGAGACATGGTCGCCTGGAAACGGAGGTGACGCACGAATAATCCTGAACAGATGCCATCCTGACTGGTACACAGGAGGATGGCCTCATCAGGAGTCATTCTTCAACATCCGATACATGTGGGTGAACGGAGAATTCACTCCAAGAGAAACGATGCGCGGAAAGATGTCCCTCCTCGCCTACCTGTACGGCATCAGGGAATAGTGAGAATCCTCACTATTCCTTCATACAACGTACTGATGCACCTATAGAGCGTGACATCGCATGATCAGAATCAACTGCCGAATCATGTACGATATACATTGCAGATGCTTCATATTTGAATACAGAAGAGGGAGAAACAGACCATAAATAAGTATCGTATGGAGCATTCTTCAGTGTTCCGTCATATACGTCACGCCATCCGGTTATAGGATACCATGATGTTGCAATATCACTGACACTTATTGTAAATCCTCTGTAGGACAGGTAATCCCTATACGCGTTCTCAAAATCTGCTGTTGCCCATACCCCTGTACTTCCGCCATCCGGAACACGCCATCCTGAAGGGCACGGGTCATAAACCGTCTTGACCGATTGCCAGCGTGACTGGTCAGTATCATATGATCCGGTATAATACCAATCATAATTGCTTGTATTGCAAGTAATGAAGGTGGTCGGATGCTCAGTGGCATAGGCTATAGTGCCGGTTGAAGAGTCTGATCCGACAGGGGCAGGCCACTTATAGGTGGATTCCATCTCACCAGAAGATGAAATGGATGTCGATGGAGACCCAAGGAAAGGATCTTTTCTTCCCCACTGATATAAAAGACCATGCGAGCATGCATCACCCGGAACAACGCTTGTCGCACCAAGATTGCGGTCCATCATAGATCCTGCGTCATTACGATATTCAATTGCCTGAGGCATATCTGTCAGCCATATGTGCCATGACCAGAGAATCTTGCCCGACGCATCCTTAGCGGCAATAAGAGCATTGCCCTCCTTATAGGTTTCAGCAGTTTCAAAGCACACATATCCATCTGAATAAGACGCAGATGAAATAAGACATCCTTCTGTCGGGGTCTCAAATGTACCGTAGGTCTCCCAGACGACTTCAGCAGACGCCACCTCTCCTACTGTGTCACTGCTGTTACCCTTGACAGGAAGGAATCCGTATGAACCTGCTTCTGACACGATATAGCAATTGGAAGTTGCATCTTCCGACAGGTCGATAAAAGCACCTGCTGCTCCCGACACTTTAACGTTGCATGAAGCAGATGCTCCACCGGCAGCGGTGACTGTTATCGTTGCATTACCTGCCGCCAGACCGGTAACCAAACCATTCTGATCGACAGAAGCAACATCCGGATCTGATGAAGTCCACGACAATGTCTTATCCGTCGCATAGAAAGGTTCCACATCCGTTACAAAAGTATAGGTATCGCCTACAGACAAGTCCAGATTAGTTATATCCAGATAAACAGAGGATACTAACACGTCTCCGGCATCTGTTCCACCGCCAAAATGCTTCCATCCGGATGAATATTGATATACCCACTCGTTCTCAAAATTAGTACGGTGGTACTCATAATATGTGTCGCCCTGATAATGCGACTTCCATGCATATTGAGACTGTCCTGCAGAGTATTCCCCTTGAGAAGCATAACCGAAATAGACTAATGAACCTGAAGTATTCCAGATCTTGACATAATACAGGCGGCTGTCAGCAGGCACAGTATCATATTTCTTGGCATAACCGTCGTCATTGTCATAATAATAACTGGAGAAAAGATAACCGATATCAGTAAATGCATCGATTCCAGATATCGGGATTTCCTTTCCGTTAACCGTCACAAGCCCTTTCGACAAAGAAATATTCAATACAATCTTATCTGTCGGAGATACTCCCATCTGCTCCCATGTGATGACCGTCTTGTTATTCACAACATCATATCCGGTATTGCCATGACAGAGCACCAGGCCTTCAGAAGTGAGAAACGCACCATTATTCACATATGGCCTTTCGCTATAAAACAGATATGCCTTTTTATCTGAAGACATATTGAACTTCAGTTCGATCTCCTGTATAGAAGAGACACGTGACTTAAAGAACGGGCGCATACCCCAGAAACTATCGCCTGATGGAACATATTGGTAATTATCCTCATAAACGATATATTGGTTCTCATTGAATGACTCCACATTTTCTTCCGATAGTTCTCCTGCCTTCTGACTGATCATGATGGACTGCAACGTGACTCCCTCGGAGTCAACTATCTGAACTTCTGCAGAACGAGCCTCTACAGTATTATTCTTTGCAACTCTCAATATGAGAGTCTCTTCCCTGAGGGCTTTTGTTCCGATCATGGTAATCCAATCACCGGCACTTTGAGGAATCACCACATCATATGTCTCATTTGTAATCAAAGGGATCTCCACATCACCTCCATCATTCTGAACATCAAAAGAAGTCAATGAACCTTCTGGGAGTTCAAACACTCCATCCTGCGTATAGGTAATGACAGGGAAAGTCAGAATGGATGACCTCCTGATTGTATTTTCAGAAGTATTGGTCAAAGTCCTGCTAAGTCCGTCTGCATCCGTCACCGTAATCTTCATTCCTGTGGTAAAACTGACAGGTGGGAGTGAGATAATGAACGAGGTCGGTGAATCGGGATCAAGTTGAACACCGTCCCCACAATCCAGAGTAACGTTCTTTGCTCCTGTCGAAGATACTATTACTGTCGGATCGCTTCCGTCTGAATATGCAGTCACAACGGATTCTCCACATAAAGGCTCTTCTGCAAGTCCTTCCAATGTAATTGACATGATCTTGTCGACACCCTTGAACTGCAGTTTCAAGCCTCCGCATATATTCTTGAAACTCAAGTTATTGCCTGAAGACACAGCAACCATAGGAAAGGATCCTTCGGCGAAAGAGCCTTCAGCATAAATCTGGGTTTCAGGAATGAGCACATTCAATTCATACGACTCCCCGTCATTCACACACCTCACTGATGATGAGTAAGGATACAAGGCCACATTATGCTTGAGTTCCTGCACGGAACCTTGGTCTTCTGCATCAGCAGATCCGGCAACTTCACTGAAACTTCCTTTTGAAGTACCTACATATTGATCCTTTATCTGATATCTGACACCAAGGTCTGTCTTTCTGAACACAAGCACCTGATCACCTTCAGACCATAAGATACCGTTATCTTGTCCGATGCTGGTCTTAGTTGCCGCCACAGGTTCTATAGACGCATGGAAATCAATGTCAGCAGAATCACTTTCCGGTATAAACTCAGCCTTCTGGCATGAAAAGACACATGCCGACAGCAACATCATCAATATATATTTCTTCATCTTCTGGATTACGCTTAATTGAATTCACCCACACCGTCTTCCTGACCAAGGCCCTCGTTATCACCACTTGGATCTTCCGGCTCATCAGTTCCTGAATCATTGCCAGGTTCATCCGTTCCGGAATCATCATCGCCGCCTTCAAAGTCATCAGGATCGATATCTGATTCGCCTCCATTGAGCCATGGCTGAAGAGTACTTGAAATCTGGATCTTCTCCGGTCCGTAGATTCTTATGTATATATCATAGGAATGGCCTGCCTGGAATTTATCAGATGGTCTGCTCTGGTTCTTTATTTCAGATGCCTTGACAGTGAACTTATGTTCAAAGGTCTGTCTGCTCTCCTTCAATCTGAACTTGAGAGTAACCGGCAGATTATCCATCCCTGGAGGTACCATGATACATGCATCATCACCACCTAAAGGAGTATTGTCTGTATTCGCTGTCACATCCTGAACCTCAAGTATATTGTCATCGGCATCTCTCAGGGTCAATACTACAGGGGCAATATCTTCTGCAACAAAAGAATATTCTCCTTCGGATATGTACAGTCGGCCTCTATTGACAGACTTCACTTCCAGAGCAAGAATCTCGATTGTATCGTATTTGTCACCTACGCCATTTGCAATGAAATTGAACCTCGTCAGAGCATGATTGAAAATCAGTGTAGGATGGACTCCCCTACGCGCTGCTGATGCACTATATACAATATATTCCGGAACATTTCCCTCATCGGAGACAGATATATCCTTCTTTCTGTCTGTGCAAGCATACATCAGATCATTACACCCCGATATCTGAACATCCAGATACAAGCCATCATCTTCATACTCAGTATTTCTGACATCTGCTCCACCAAGATGGTATCCGAAGAAATCATAAACATATCCTTCCTGATAATAATATGGGGCATCATTCTCCTGATCCGATGTGACATCAAGCAACTCCGAAATCCCATTCGAGACCACCGCCTCATAGTCAACAATATTCAAAGGATCCTCAAAATCATATATGCCACCCTCTTCCCTTTTGAGGCCGAACACATTTATGGTATTGCCCTTCCACTCATCCACTGCAGCCTTGCTCTGCTGTATTCTGGCGCTGATTCCCAAACGGATCGGCACAGGTCCATCCATAATATTATCCGATCCGCTTTCAGCCACCTTATTGCATGAGGCAGCAAAGCAAAGTATCAGAAACAAATAAAATACCTTCAAATTATTCATCTAATATCGTCTATATATATCAGTCTGACAATCATAAAAAATTACAGACACGCAGTCCTGGCAGCAACTTCACCGGCCACCTTCGCATAGTTCTCAGTGCTGTCAGCGAAGAGGATGCCGCGTGAGGAGTTGATAAGGAGGCCGCCATGGTCGTTGGCGCCATGTGCGATGACCTCTTCTGCGGATCCGCCCTGGGCACCTACTCCAGGAACCAGGAAGAAGTTGTCCGGGCAGAAGCCGCGGAGTTCCTCCAGTTTGTCAGCCTTCGTCGCTCCTACGACGAACATCATGTTGTCAGGAGTCGATATCTCCATCATCTCTTCCATCACAGCCTGATATAGAGGCTTGCCGTCCTTGACAGCGTTCTGGAACTGGTATGCGGAAGCGTTTGATGTCAAGGCGAGTACGATGGCCCATTTATCCTTGTACTCGAGGAACGGAGTCACGCTGTCAGCACCCATGTATGGAGCGATGGTCACAGCGTCGAAGTCCATCTCCTCGAAGAAAGCCTTGGCATACATCCTGGCCGTATTTCCGATGTCTCCCCTCTTCGCATCCGCAATCAGGAAGATCTCCGGATACTTGCTGCGGATATAATCTACCGTAGCATCAAGGGCTCTCATTCCGTCGATTCCGTAGCATTCGTAGAATGCAAGATTCGGCTTGTATGCCACACAATGCGCTGCAGTGGCATCGACGATTGCCTTGTTGAATTCAATGATCGAGCGGGCCTTGCCCTTGAAGAGTTCTCCCCTGATGGCAAGTTCACCATTGTTCGCCAGAGCCTTCACATGCTCTGGCATCTTATTGAAATCCACATCCAGGCCTACGCAGAGCATGCTCTTCTTTGCCTGTATCTGTTCGTATAATTCTTTCCTATTCATAATATACATGTTTTAATGTCGGACGGTTTGATGCTCCATTGGCCCCCTCCCACTCCGTGGGCCCCTCCCCCTACGCGGGGGTGCGAAAATGCCAATTACGCATTCAAATCCGCTCCTCCTATCACATTAATAATATCTATAGAACAATGCAATAGCCTCCATTCCGGCGAAAAGTTGCTTCAGAAGGTAACTTTCGTTAGGTGAATGGATGGTGTCACGCTCAAGACCGAATCCCATAAGGAGAGGATCGATGCCGAGGATACGCTGCAGGTCTGCAAGGATCGGAATGGATCCGCCACCGCGTGAAGGAACCGGTTCTATTCCATACACCTCGGTCATGGCCTTCTCCGCAGCCTTGTATGCCGGAGACGAAATAGGAATAAGGAAACCGTCACCTCCGTGATGAGGGATGACCTCCACCTTGACATAATCAGGAGCGATGGCAAGGAAATGTTCTGTGAAAAGCCTTGTGATGGTCTCGCTGTCCTGATTAGGGACGAGTCTCATCGATATCTTTGCGTGAGCCACTGAAGGAAGCACGGTCTTGGCACCTTCTCCGATGTAACCGCCCCAGATGCCGTTCACGTCGAGACATGGACGGATACCTGTACGCTCCAGAGAAGTATAGCCGGCCTCACCCTTGACCTCCTTGATGTCGAGGAATTCCTTATATTCTTCAAGATCGAACGGAGCACGTGAAAGTTTCGCACGGTCCTCGTCCGAAAGTTCCACCACGTCGTCATAGAAGCCCTTTACAGTTATATGTCCGTCCTTGTCTATAAGGGACGAAATCATGTCGCAGAGCACATTGATCGGATTTGCCACAGCACCGCCGTAATGGCCGGAATGAAGGTCCTTGTTCGGTCCGGTCACCTTCACCTCGACATATGAAAGTCCGCGCATGCCACAGTTGATGGAAGGCACTGACTCTGAAATCATTGTAGTATCTGAAACCAGGATGATGTCCGCAGCGAGGCGTTCCTTGTTCTCCTTTGCCCACGCGGCAAGAGACGGACTGCCGATTTCCTCCTCGCCCTCAAGGATGAACTTCACGTTATGCTTCAGACCGCCTTCACGCACCATGAACTCGAAAGCCTTGATATGCATGAACAACTGTCCCTTGTCGTCATTCGCTCCACGTGCATATATGGCTCCGTCACGGATTTCAGGCTCGAATGGATCCGAATGCCAGAGTTCTATAGGGTCCACAGGCTGCACGTCATAATGGCCGTATACAAGCACAGTCGGGAGTGATGGATCCACTATCTTCTGTCCGAAGACAACAGGATGGCCTGTGGTAGGATATACGGCAGCATCGTCAGCGCCGGCCTCCATCAGGAGTTCGACCAGTCTATCGGCACACTTCTGCATATCAGGTTTATGCTGCTCAAGAGAACTTACAGAAGGAATTCTGAGAAGGGAGAAGAGTTCTTCGAAGAACCTTTCCTTATTGGTTTCAATGTACTGTTTCATAACTATATCTTTAATATCTTTTTCCTTTCTTGAAGAAGAAGGACTTCTGCTCCTTCTTACGCTCAGGGTCCCTTTCCACGAAGACCTTCTCGAGGTTCTTCGGGTCAAGACCCGTATAGAACATCACTGATGAAGTGGTCATCGGGGTCGGCGTAAAGTCCTGGACCTGATCCATGTATATGCCCTTCAGGGCCGGATGGCGTGAAAGTTTCTGCATCTCCCTCATTCCACAGCCAGGATGACTGGAAATGAAATACGGGACAAGTTCGCACTTTCTTCCGCTCGAGGCCACTATGTCGTCGAATTCGGTCCGCAGGCGCTCGAACAGACGGAAGGACGGCTTGGCCATCAGTTTCAGGACATTGTCCTCAGTATGTTCCGGTGCCACCTTAAGACGGCCGGAAGTATGTTCCAATATAAGTTCCTTCAGATACGGATATGACGTTTCGTCCACAAATCCCTTCTCATCAAGGAAGAGGTCGTATCTGATGCCGCTACCGATATAGGCGTGACGTATGCCCTTCACTGCCGCAATGCGTCCGTACAGTTTCAGAAGGCGTTCATGGGACCTGTCCATGTTACGGCACGGACCCGGGAACAGGCAGGACTTACGACGGCATTTCGCACACAGGGCAGGATCCTTCCCCTTCATGCCGTACATGTTTGCGGTCGGAGCACCGACGTCCGATATGTTGCCGGCAAAGCCCGGAAGTGATGTCAATCCCTTGATTTCCCTGATGATGGAGTCCTCGCTGCGGGACTGTATGAACTTGCCCTGATGGGCCGCTATAGTGCAGAAATTGCAGCCTCCGAAACAGCCCCTGTGCGTATTTACCGAGAACTTTATCATCTCGAAGGCCGGGATATGCTTGCCCTTGTATCGCGGATGCGGAAGTTTGGTGTACGGCAAATCCCAGAACGAATCCATCTCTTCCTGAGTGGCCGGCGGCCATGTCGGATTTATCTGGACGTACCCGTCACCTACCGGCTCCACCAGAACAGGAGGAGTCAGCATGTTGGCATATGTTTCGATGACATGGAAGTTTTCGGCAAAGGCCTTCTTGTCCTTGCGGCACCTTTCGTATGAATTCAGCACGACGGCATCCTTGACCTTGCAACGTCCGTCCATATAGAATCCCAACTGCGGTATCCTGCGTATGTCGCTGATGTTCCTGCCGGCCTCGATGGCACGGGTGAATTCGATCATCGTCCTCTCCCCCATTCCATAGCAGAGCCAGTCGGCGCCGCTATCCACCAGGATTGACGGTTTCAGACAGTCCTGCCAGTAGTCATAATGCGTCACACGCCTCAAGGACGCTTCGATGCCTCCTATGACCACGGGGATATCGGGATAAATCTGCTTCAGGATCTTCGTATAGACGGTAACCGCGTAGTCCGGACGCTGGCCGGCCTTGCCTTCAGGCGTATATGCGTCGTCGCTGCGCAGGCGCTTCGCGGCCGTATAATGATTGACCATCGAGTCCATTGCGCCGCTGTTGACTCCGAAATAGAGCCTCGGAGCACCGAGTTTACGGAAATCGCGAAGGTCGTCACGCCAGTTCGGCTGCGGCACCACTGCGACCCTGTATCCGTATTTCTGCAGCCATCTCGCAATGACGGCAGTACCGAACGAAGGATGGTCGATGAAGGCATCGCCGCTGAACAGGATCACATCGATGTAGTCCCATCCAAGCGCCTTCACCTCCTTGATCGAGGTCGGAAACATATATGCATTACTATCCGCCATATATCTTGGCAAATGTAATGAATATTTTCGGTAATTACTATGATATAAGTGCTCTATGGCTAGAAAGAGAGGGCAATTCCTGCAATGAAACTGCGTCCTGGCATAGGATAACCAGTGACAAGTTCGTAACGGCAGTCGGAGAGGTTGCGGCCGGACACATAAACCGTCAGGTCAGTCAAGGCCGGAAGGGCAAACTTCCTGGAGAGCGTCAGGTCAAGAGTATTCCAGTCCGGAAGTTCGCCTGAACTGTCATACCTGCCTGACCTGAGAATCCAACGCGGACTCAGTTCAAAACCTTTCCATGCTACTGATGCATCCAGGACAACGGAATGCTTCGACACATATGGAATCCGCTCCCCGAAGGAATAGGAATCCGGCGTCACATCGACAGCGGACTGGAATGAATATCTTGCATCAAATGAGCATTCCCATCCTCCTGATTCATAGACAAATCCAACCACAGCATCAAGGCCTGTAGATCGTACCTTTCCGATATTGTACGGGAGCCATATGTTCGGATCTTCTGCAGTCGGAGCGGATGTGATCTTATCCGTCAGGAAATTGAAGAATCCGTCAATCTTGGCATTTACCTTCCACGACGAAGTCAACGTCCTTATGAAGTCAAGTCCGACGTCCGTGAGCCATGCGTTCTCCGGTTTCAGGTCAGGATTGCCGTAACCGACATAATACAGTTCATTGAAAGTCGGCACGCGATAGGCCCTGCGGCCGAACGCCACGATGTCCAGACCCTCAAGGAGCATGAATCTGAAATCGACGGAAGGAGACAGAACATTCCTTGAAAGTGCATCGACATCAAAAAATCCGCCGTATTCCAGTCCTATATCTGCAGACAGACGGTCCAGTCGGAATGCTGCCGTGACCGCGCCGTTGACAGTCAGCCGAGAAGCATCGTATACCGTCGATTTGAGGCCATCCCACCGGAGGTCAGCGGCAAATGACATCTTCCACCAGTCACAGACATCGAACACATGCGATGAATTCAACTGGACCTCGGTCTGTCCGTACCTGCTGTCGCCCCATGAACTGGTATAATAAATATCATCATACGAAGCCTTGGCACTGACCTGCAGAGAATACAGAGGCGAAAAACAGTTACGCAGAACTCCCTGCACAAAGGCGTTCATATCCTTCTGCCTGTCTTCGGACGGCCATGACACGGAGCCCGGAGTACCCCTTTCGGCAGAATTGACATATGCCTTCACATGCCAGTCACCGGAGGTCATAAGTCCGAAAAGGTCAAGTCCTCCCCGCACCTGCCTTATATCATTGTTCACTCTCTCCTGCCCGTCTCCATACTTGAAATTACCCTTGCTCACGACGCCTTCCGCATTAGCAGACAAGGCAACACGGTCCGACAGACGGAAATCCATTCTTGCAGAAGGCAGCAATGTTCCGAAAGACCCATATGCGAGGCGGACATTTCCGGCAACTCCCCTATCCCGGAACACAGGGCGTAATGTATTGAATGAAAGACTATTCTGAGCATAATCCACTATGGCTGCACCATAATGGGCGATACCCATCATGCCTAAATCCGTCTGCCCGGACTGGACATTGCCCACCTTGACTCCATCGATATAGATTGAGGTGTGAGGACTTCCCATACCTCTCAGACTGACGGTCTTCAAGCCTGCAACACCGCCATTGTCACCGACATAAAGACCGGGACTCTGATGAAGGATGTCCGATACTGTAAATGAATTCCTAAGAGATAACGTGTCGGTCCTTGATACGACCACACCTTTGTCTGCAGTCACCGTGACTGCCTGGATAGAATCCGGAACATGGGTTCCGGACACATACGGCTTTCCTGCAGAAAGCAGTCCTGCCGCAACGATAAAAGAAAATAACATATTGATGCGCCTTACAGAAACCTGCCCCCGGGCCTCCAAGTCTGACTTACCATGGCAGGTCTTCGGACTCGTCCCCACTCTTTGCGCCTTCTCATGACAGATGTCACAATGGCCGATGCAAGGTGTTACAGGACATACCGCTGCGGGCACAGTGCCGGCCTCTCACCGGCTTCCCTTTTCAAGACACAAGTCTCACCATGATCCGGATGCAAAGGTAATTCATTTCAGGAAAACAAACAAGCCGTATTCTTTGGAGAAATCCTTGAATACGGCTTTTATTTCTAGAACTTGAAACTGTCCTTGAGGGCGGTTGTCTTGTTGAATACGAACTTTTCAGGGGTGCTGTCAGGATCCTTGAAGAAGTAGCCGACGCGCTCGAACTGAACTGCTATGCCTGAATTGTCTTCCAGAAGGGCTGGCTCTGCATACCCCTTGCCGATCACCAGAGACTCAGGGTTGAGGTAGTTCTTATAGTCCTCACCTTCAGGAATCTGGCCCATCTGAGCCTCTGTGAAGAGTTTGTCATAAAGTCTGAGTTCGACTTCCTTGGCATGCTCAGTAGACACCCAATGGATGGTACCCTTTACAGAACGCCACTCACCTGCTCCAGGTTTCGATGTAGGATCGTAAGTACACTTGATCTCTACTATGTTGCCTTCAGCGTCCTTGACAACCTCCTGACACTTGACGATGTAGGTATACTTGAGACGTACCTCTCCGTCAGGTTTCAGACGGAAATATTTCTTAGGAGGCTCCTCCATGAAGTCGTTCCTCTCGATGTAGACCTCGCCTGTGAACGGCACCTTGCGTGATGCTCCTTCAGGATCTGCAGGATTGAGAGGGGCATCGAACCACTCCACCTTGCCAGGCTCCCAATTGGTGATGGTGAGTTTCACAGG
>JAFVHZ010000266.1 GCA_017474265.1 Bacteroidales bacterium
CCTGTTGCCGGTACTCCGATGGATTTCGTGAACGAGAAGCCGATAGGACAGGATATTAATGCTGACTTCGAGCCTCTCAAGATAGGAAAGGGATATGACCACTGCTGGGTGATCGATGGAGCGGAACCTGGACAGATCCAGTTCTGCGGAGAACTCTATGCACCGGAAAGCGGCAGAAGGCTTGAGGTGTTTACAACTCAGCCAGGAGTCCAGGTATATACAGGAAACTGGCTTGCAGGCTGTCCTGAAGGCAAGAACGGCCATGTGTACGGAGATTACGACGGCGTTGCCATAGAGTGTCAGAACTATCCTGATGCGCCGAACAAGGCTGATTATCCTACATGTGTCCTCCGTCCGGGAGAAGTTTATGAGCAGGCAATAATCTTTGCCTTCGGAACACGTTAATCTTTACAGATGAAACAATACTTAGATTTACTCCGCCACATCCGTGAAAACGGAACTATGAAAAGTGACCGTACAGGTACCGGAACACAGAGTGTGTTCGGGTATCAGATGAGGTTTGACCTCAGTGAGGGATTTCCTCTTCTGACAACCAAGAAGGTCCACCTCAAATCCATAATTTATGAACTTCTGTGGTTTATCGCAGGAGATACCAATGTGAAGTATCTGCAGGACCATGGAGTCACCATCTGGGACGAGTGGGCAGACGAAAACGGCGATCTCGGACCGGTCTACGGTCATCAGTGGCGCAGTTGGCCTACACCTGACGGTGGCACCATAGACCAGTTGTCAAACGTAATAGATACCATCAGGAAGAATCCGGACTCGCGCCGGATGATCGTTTCTGCGTGGAATGTGGCAGAAGTGGAGAAGATGGCCCTTCCTCCATGTCATTCCCTCTTTCAGTTCTATGTGGCTGACGGTAAACTTTCGTGTCAGTTATATCAGAGAAGCGCTGACGTTTTCCTTGGCGTACCCTTCAACATTGCATCCTATGCTCTTCTTACCATGATGATAGCGCAGGTGTGCGGTCTGGAGCCGGGGGAATTCGTCCACACTACAGGAGATACCCATATATATGTAAATCATTTCGAGCAGGTTGCTACGCAGTTGAGCCGTGAGCCGAGAAGTCTTCCGAAGATGAAGATAAATCCGGAAGTCAAGAGCATCTTCGACTTCAAGTATGAGGATTTCGAACTGGTGGACTACGATCCGTATCCACGTATCCCTGCACCTGTTGCCGTCTGATTGTCATCCTGAGCGTAGCGAAGGATCTATTCAACGAAGAATCATGGAAAAAGTCATCATAGTTGCGATAGCAGACAATAATGCCATAGGAAGGGACAACGCCCTCCTGTGGCATATTTCCGAGGATCTCAAGTTCTTCAAACGTACCACTTCCGGATGTCCGGTCATAATGGGACGCAGGACTTTCGAATCCATTGGCCGCCCGCTCCCAAAACGCACCAACATCGTCGTTTCCAGGGGTTTTGAGGCGCCGGAAGGGGTTGTGGTCGTTCCGTCCTTGGAAAGCGCTTATAAGGTGGCATCTGAGGCTGTCATGCCGTGCGAAGCCGAGACATCCGTTTCCCGTTGCTTCGTCATAGGCGGAGGTCAGATCTATGCCCAGGCTCTCGCTGATGCCGACCGCCTCATCGTGACTCATGTCCATACCGTGATTGAAGGGGCGGATACCTTCTTTCCGCAGATCGATCCGACTATATGGCAGGTTGTGAAGCGTTCACAGATGCTTCATGATGATGAGACCGCATATGATTTTGAGTTCATTGAATATGTAAAACGATAAAATATCAATAATATGGCACGTGAAAGTTTCGGAAGCCGGTTCGGAGCATTGGTGGCGATGGCAGGCTCAGCAGTAGGGTTGGGTAACCTCTGGCGTTTTCCTTACCTTGTAGGAGAAAACGGGGAGCGGCGTTCATCATTGTGTATATCGTTCTGTCGTTTATTATATGTCTGCCGATATTCGTGTCGGAGTTTGTCATCGGACGCAGGAGCCAGAAGAATGCCTACGCTGCATTCAGAGACCTTTCAGGAGGTTCAGCGTGGCGTTGGGTGGGTCTTTTCACCATCATCGTGCCGCTCATCGTGCTTTCATATTATAGTGTCATAGGAGGTTGGTCCATCGAATATCTCTTCAAGTCTTTGACTTTCTCTTTCACCGGGAATGAGTCTCAGGCAGCCATGAGTACCATGTTCGGAGACTTCGTATCATATCCATGGGCACCGCTCATGTGTCATACGGCTTTCCTTCTTGCTACAACCTTGATCGTTGTAATCGGAATAAAGGACGGAATCGAGAAGTTCAGCAAGGTGATGATGCCGCTTCTTTTCGTCATGGTGCTGGCCATTGCAATATATTCTCTGACACTTCCGGGAGCAGCCAGAGGCATTGACTATCTTTTCAATCCTGATTTTTCAAAAATAAATGCAAAAGCCTGTGCTGCAGCGCTGGGCCAGGCCTTCTTCTCTCTGTCTCTGGGCTTCGGAACCATAATGACCTATGCGTCTTATGTGGATAAGAAAGAGAACATCATGTTCCAAAGTACAGCGACCGCAGTATCTGACCTGATGTTTGCATTGATTGCCGGAATGGCCATAATGCCGGCAGTCTTTGCCTTCGGCCTGAACCCTCAGTCAGGCCCGGGCCTCGTCTTTGAAACCTTGCCATTCGTCTTTTCTCAGATGCCGGCAGGAGGAATCATTGCAATCGTCTTCTTTGTCGCTCTTCTTGTTGCGGCGCTTACTTCATCGATTTCCATGCTTGAAGTGGCTGTGGCATATCTTGTTGAGGAAAAGAAATTCACCAGAACATGGGCCTGCGTCGTCCTTTTTATCCTCTGCTGGATTGTCGGTGCAGTATGCTCGCTTTCGTTCGGTCCGTTGTCAGATGTAAAGATATTCGGAGACGGTATCTTCGATTTCTTCGACAACCTTTCATCGAATATCCTGATGACTCTTGGAAGCCTGTTTACGGTACTGTTCGTGGGATGGCGCCTGAAGAAGACCGACATTTATGATGAGTTCACCAACGGAGGTTCACTTTCCTTCAATGTAAGGGTGTTTGGATTTCTCTGGTTCTTAATAAGATATGTTGCCCCTGTCGCAATTATCTGTATATTTGTGTCAGGACTTTTCTCATAACCTTGATGATGTAGCCATGAAGCGGATATTTTTTCTGCTCTTGTTGTCTCTGATTTCAATTTCTCTGTCGGCTCAGACCCATGTTGAAATCAAGAGGGACCGTGTGTTCCAGGGTGGTCGTAAACTCTCCGGCAGTCAAGCCGTGGCCCTGTTTTCCGATGTGAATGGAATAGACTTGAGTGATGAATATCTTAAAAACAGGAGATGCTACAGGGCTGGACTTGGTCTGATCATAGGAGGGTCATCGCTTATATCGGCAGGCGCTCTGGTAATGGGAGGCGGAGCCGTTTCGGCTGCCATATTGGGAATTCCTCTGGCGTTGTCCGGAGAAGACATGCCCAAAGGTGTAGATATAGCTTTAGGGACAGGATGCGCGGCTATGATTGTCGGTGCGGCAGCCGTTGTGGCGGGAGTTCCCACCCTCTGTGTATTCCGTTCGCGCCTTAAGACTATGGGAGAGGAATATAATGCCTCAACTTCACAAGGTGCAGCACTCACGTTCGGCCTACAGAACAATGGGGTAGGCTTCGCTATGAACTTCTAGTCCTTTCTTAAGTTGACAGCGATCATTCCTGTCGCCGAAATGATCAGCAGCAGGATGAGTGCTATCGAACTTGCGCGTGAGATGTTTTCTCCCAACTGGTATGAATCCGGCTCGAAACGCATTATCAACTGACCTTCACCTTCTGGCAGGATTACACCGCGGAGCATCCAGTCTGCACGGAAAAGTTCTGTTTCCTTTGCTTCAGAAGTCGGATGATAATGTCCGTTGCGTACTTCTCCATAAGCACCGGCCGGTTCTATCCAGGCCTTCCATCCTTTCGGATAATATATTTCACTGAAGATTGCAGCACGCTCTGCATCTGTACTGTAGGTGTATCTCAGTTCGTTAGGAGCATAGTGGGTCAGCACTATTGATGCTGCTTCTTTATCTGTGTTGTCTTTCGGAGAGCGGAGGATGCGACTTAAAGCATCGGCAAAATCTTTCCCTATGACTGCGGCATTTCTCAGGTCTGTAGAAGCAAGCAGGGCAATCTCTTCGTCAGGAGTTTCTGCTGGCACTGCCTCAGAGACGAACCATGCGTTCCCGTAAGCGTAAGGATTCTCTACCGGAGGATAGTCACCTCCAAGAATGATGTATTTACCGTTTAATAAAGATGTTATCTTGAGTTCGGGAAGGTTCTCGGAAACTCCCTGAACAGTCTCTGCCGTTTCCACCACATCATATATCTGATAAATCTCAGAAGTTATGTATTTCTCTATAAGGTCTTGATATCGTTGGAGTTTAACAGGACTGTAACCTCCGATAGTCTTGTGGTGATAACTCGGAATCGAACTGTTGAAGGTGTTTACGCTGATGTCCAGAACCCTGAAGTCAGGATCAGTATCCTCCAGAATGATTTCATCGACAGGACGTGGGGCGTATTGTGCGGAAAAATCCTTTGGTGTCACGAAATGATCCTTGTTGAGGTAGCGTTTTCCGACCCCGACGAGATCTATCCATACAAGAAAGACCATCGCTATGGCAACGATGCCTGCCCTGCCTTTGCGGACAAAGGAACCCTCTTTTCCGACAGCGTCATATTTAGGTTTCCAGAACACCCAGAGCAGAAGTGCCGCTACGATGCTAATCTTCCAGAATGACTGCCATGCGTCCTTTTTCAGAAGTGCCATTCTGTCCTCTGCAAGTGTTTCTGCCAGCATTTGGCCGTATTGTGCGTCTGATGCTGAAGTGAACGAACCTGCTATGCCAGGAATTATTGCACACGCAAGGCAGAATATGCCGGTAAGGATGTAAGCGATCAGTCCTGCCTTTCCTACTTCCTGTGTAGTGTGTTTCTCCTTGAGTATCCTGTCCAGAGTGTAGAATCCGAGAAGAGGCAGAGTCACCTGAAGGACAACAAGTGCCATGGAGACCGTTCTGAACTTGTTGTAGAAAGGGGCATAGTCGAACCAAAGCCTTGTGAACCACATGAAATGGTTGCCCCAGGCGAGCAGAACCGCAATTACAGTTGCTGCCAGCATCCACCATTTTTCCCTTCCTTTTATCAGAAAGAGGCCAAGGATGAACAGGAATACGGTAATCGCTCCCATATACATCGGTCCTGCAGTGAATGGCTGCGGTCCCCAATACAGAGGCATATGCTTCAGTGTTTCGCGGAGATTAGGCTGTCCTGCTCTCTTCAACAGTTTTCCCGTTTCGGAATCTGTATTCAGAGGACCGGATGACGAACCACCATTGAAGTTGGGAATCAGCAGGTTAGGCATCTCTTCTATGCCGTATGACCATGCAGTGGCATAGTCGAGGTCAAGTCCTTTGTCGTTGTGTCCCGTACCGCTTCCCGAGAGTTCGGATCCGCCGCGCATCGTGTATGGTGTGTATTCGTATGTCGGGATGAGTTTGTTGGCGTTTGTCGCTATGCCTATGCAGCCGATTACAAGAAGAAGGGCGGATGCTGCGAAGAAACGTCCCAGTTGACTTCTCTTATCCTTGTCTGTACACAGACTGATGAGCAGAGCGATTGCGTATATAAAGATCACGATGGCAAGATAGTATGTGATCTGGACGTGATTTGCCTTTATCTGCATGCTCAGTGCAAAGCCGAACAGAGTGGCGCCAAGGATGGTCTTCGGGAGCCATTCCTTCCATGAAGATTTTTCATTCCGTGCTGAGTCGAAGGATCTCAGTGCAGCCTTATAAGTGAATATGACCCCGGCAAGAACCCAAGGGAAATATGCTATCGCCTGCATCTTCGTATTGTGACCGACCTGAATGATCTGGAAGTTGTATGAACAGAATGCCACTGCAATTGCACCGGCCACTGCCACTATCCCGTTCATGCCCATTGAAAGCATGAGAAGAAAAGCTCCCACCAGCGCAAGGAAAAGGTAACTGCCCGGCCTGCGTCCGGTAAGCAGCAGTTTGTATATCTTCTGCGTCCAGTCACCGTCAAAATCGTCTATATAGGCCGTTGTAGGCATGCCGCCGAACATCGAACCGGTCCATGCCGTAGGATCTTCCGGATGTGCTGCATTGTGCGTAACAGCCTCGTTTGCCATGCCTTTCCAAGATGCTATGTCGCTCTGATTCACGATCTTGCCGCTCAGAACCTGAGGCACGAATCCGTATGCGATGACGGCAAAGAGGAGAATTATGCCTGCATATGCCAGGATTTTCCTGATTGTTTCCTTTTTCATATCGTTCTTTCAAATAGTCTGACCATCTTACGTGTCAGTTCACGGCGGGTGAATTGCGACAGGTCTGTATCTTCCACCGTAAGTGTTCCGTTGAGATGGTTTTCCCAACAAAGGTTTATAAATCTGCTTATCGAGGCCTTGTCGTCCCAGTTCAGGACAATTCCGGTCTTGGTCGTATTAAGTATCATGGACATGGCGCCGTCGGGCTGTCCTATTCCCAGAACAGGACGCCATGATGCAAGATATTCAAACAGTTTTCCGGGAAGGACGGCCTTGTATTCCGGTTCCTTCCTGAGAGGCAGAATCAGCAGGGATGCATTTCTCTGTTCCTCTATTGCCACGGCATGTGGCTGGTAGCCCAGATCACACATGTTCTCAGTCAGTCCCGCCTTCCTGATGGATGCGCAAATCTGTTCGTCAGTCTTGCCTATGAGTTTGATTTTCAGAAGTTTTCTGAATCGTTCGTCCTTGTTGCATTTTTCCGCAAGGACTTCCCACAATGTCGTAGGGTTGCCGTCAGATGCAAACAGGCCCGTGTGAGTGATGATGAAGTCTTTTTCCGGGCCACCGAACGCCTCTTTGCATACTTCTGATGAGAAGTCGCACTCGTCGTATCCGTTGGTGATGAGTTCGACAGGAGTCTGCGTCATCATCTGGAAATCCTGCTGGACAAGAGGGGACACTGCAACCACTGCCGATGCCTGGTCAAGAACCTTCTTCTCCATCTTCTTGTGCCACCTCTCGGTCGCCCTGGTCATGGACAAGTGTTTGAAATAGAATATCTTGGTCCAAGGGTCGCGGAAGTCCGCAATCCACGGAAGCCCTGTCTTCCGCGCCAGTTTCATGCCGATAAGATGCATGGACTGCGGCGGCCCGGTGCTTACGATAAGGTCTACCGGGTGCTCTTTCAGATACCTTTCAAGATATTTCACAGAAGGATTTATCCACATGCATCTCGGATCCGGTCGGAAAAGGTTGCCTCTGACCCACATTGCGGCCTTCTGCAGGAAACTCTTCTTCTGTGCATTCACAGGATTGACTTCCACGGCCTCCTTGCTGTGTCCGGATTTCCTCAGAAAATTCTTATAAAGTTCGTAAGGCTCTGTGATTCTGGTCTTTATGATTTCCGTCTGTGGCGGGATTTCGGATTCAAGAGAATGATCCACTGCAAGTTGTTCCGGGTTTTCCGGTGTATATATGACCGGCTCCCATCCTTCTTCCGGGAGATATTTTGCAAATTTCACCCAGCGCTGGACCCCCGAACCTCCTGTCGGCGGCCAATAATAAGTTATGATGAGTACTCTTTTCATCAACCTACAAAGATAGTATAAATTTATCATTTTCGTTATTGGATAAAAATTGGTATTTTTGCCTGAATATAATTCCTTTGAATATGGCAGAAAAAAGACCCACCGAGACCCCGATGATGAAGCAGTACTTCGCCTTTAAGGCTGATTATCCTGAGGCGGTGCTTCTGTTCAGGTGCGGTGATTTCTATGAGACATACGGAGATGATGCATTGACGGCGAGCAAGGTTCTCGGAATCGTCCTCACAAAACGTTCCAGTGCCATTCCTGGTGCTCTTCCGATGGCTGGCTTCCCATACCATTCCCTCGAGACCTATCTTCCGCGCCTTGTGCGTGCAGGATATAAGGTCGCTGTCTGTGACCAGTTGGAGGACCCGAAACTCACCAAGAAGATCGTCAAGAGGGGAGTGACCGAACTTGTTACTCCTGGCGTGGCATTCAATGAGCAGATTCTGGAGCAGAAGGAAAACAACTATATCGCAGGTCTTACCTTTCATAAGGATTCATGCGGCGCCGCCTTTCTGGATGTCTCTACCGGCTCTTTTCATGTTGCGGAAGGCTCTTTGGACTATATAGGCACCCTTCTCAGTTCTTTTGCTCCAAAGGAACTTCTCGTTCCTAGAGGATGGGAAAAAGGCGTCAGGGAAAGATATGGAGATGGATTTTACATCTCTACTCTGGAAGAGTGGGCCTTTGTATATGACAGTTCGGTCGAAAAACTCAAAAGACAGCTCAAGGTGGATTCCCTTAAAGGATTTGCCATCGACAGTTTCCCTCTTGGAATAACTTCTGCAGGTGCACTGCTCGTGTATCTGGAACAGACCCAGCATACTGGACTGACCAATATCTGTTCGATTTCCCGTATAGACGAGGGTGCTTTCGTCTGGATGGACAGGTTCACCTTCCGTAATCTTGAGATTTTCAACTCGACCGTAGGAAAAGAAGGCACGTCCCTCATAGAGGTGATGGACAAATGTGCATCTCCTATGGGCGCCAGGATGCTCCGTTCGTGGCTTGCCATGCCGGTAATGGATATCAAGGAACTCGATGACCGCTATTCTGTGGTGCAGCATTTCATTGATAATCAAGACGATCTTCTTCGCCTTCAGACAATGATAGGGGATATCGGAGACCTTGAACGCATCATTTCCCGGGCGGCCGCAGGAAAGATCATGCCTCGCGAAGTCATGCAACTCAAGCGTGGTCTGTCGCAGACGTCGCCGATAATGAATATATGCCAGGGAAAGGGTGTCGGTCATCTTGACGACATGATGTCCTCAATGACGGGATGCGCCGACCTTCTGGAGTATCTTGGAAAGACCATGCATCCTGATACAGCCGCGGCCCTGGGAAAAGGTGACGTGATAGCGTCCGGTGTCTCTGAAGAACTTGATGAACTTCGCAACATCGCACGTCACGGCAAGGAGTATCTCCTTGACCTTCAGCAGCGTGAGATCGAGCGTACGGGCATCCCTTCGCTCAAGGTAGGCTTCAATAATGTCTTCGGCTATTATCTTGAAGTCCGCAACACCCATAAGGAAAGTGTCCCTCAGGAATGGATCCGCAAGCAGACCCTGGTCAATGCGGAACGCTATATCACCGAGGAACTCAAGGAATACGAGCAGAAGATCCTCGGTGCGGAAGAACGCATCTATGCCCTTGAATCTCAGATATATGCGGAACTTGTCGCATATATACAGTCAAATATTTCAGCGATTCAGAAGAACTGCCGCATTCTTGCACGTCTGGACGTCCTTTCCGGCTTTTCCGCTCTGGCATTGGAAAGGAACTACTGCCGCCCTCACATGAATGACGGCAAGGTCATCGACATCAGACAGGGCCGTCATCCCGTCATCGAGACCAGAATGCCGGCAGGGGAGGAATTTGTTCCAAACGACATCCTTCTTGACAATGAAAACCAGCAGATAATAATCCTTACAGGTCCGAATATGGCCGGAAAATCTGCTCTCCTGCGTCAGACAGCCCTCATCGTGCTTATGGCTCAGGTCGGTTCTTTCGTGCCTGCCTCAGAGGCCCATATAGGCTATTGCGACAAAATCTTCACCCGTGTAGGCGCTTCCGACAACATTTCACGCGGAGAATCCACCTTCATGGTGGAGATGCTGGAGACCTCGATGATCCTTCATAACCTGTCTTCCCGATCACTAGTCCTTCTGGACGAAATCGGACGCGGAACATCCACATATGACGGAATGTCCATCGCCAGAGCCATAGTCGAGTACCTCCATGAATACGGCGACGGCGCAAAGACCCTTTTTGCGACACATTATCATGAACTGAACGACCTTGAAGAAACATATCCACGTGTGCGTAACTTCCACATTGCAGTAAAGGAGGTCGGGAAGAATGTCATCTTCCTGCGTAAACTCAAAGAGGGCGGCGTTGCCCATAGTTTCGGTCTGCATGTGGCCCGTATGGCAGGCATGCCTCGTCAGGTTCTTGAATCTGCCGAGAAGACTCTTGCCTCTCTGGAGCGCAACGACACTTCTGTCATTTCAAACGGTTCCTCTGTCATACCTAGCGTAACTGGGGGGTCTAAACGAAAGCACACCATCAAGCCTCACAATGTGCGTGAGGGTCGGGTCGAAAGCGACGGTTCTCTCCAATTATCCTTCTTCCAGTTGGAAGATCCTCTTCTTTCTTCTCTCAAGGAAGATCTGGATGCTGTGGATATAAACAATATGACTCCTCTGCAGGCTTTCGATGTCCTTCGTAATATGAAAGAGAAAATGGGATTGAGTTAGAATGGGTTGCAAAAAATGATTTACAATTTGTGTAATTACATAAATTGTAGTACATTTGTTGGAAATCAATTATTTTACCTGATGGAAAGACTTTTTGAATATAGCAGAAGTGTTGATGGTCAGTTCTTTGTGGGTAGAAAAGAGGATGTCCTGAAACTTACTGCCAATTTTATCTTTCTGACCAACACTGTCGTCGTTGCTCCTCAAGGATGGGGAAAGACTTCTTTGGTACTGCAGGCTGCCAGAAGCGCCTGTGCAAAAGAACCTAATCTAAAGTTCTGCCATGTGGATATTTCCACGGTGCGTGATGAAGAACAATTGCTTGTGGCTCTGGCGCAAAGTGTTCTGCGCTCCGTCTCCGAGAATATTGAGGATGTCGTCTCCAATGTGAAGCGTTATTTCACGCGGATCGAGCCTCGCTTGAGTTTCGGCAGTGAGTCAGCCAAAGATATTACATTGGATTTTGACCGCTGTGATGTGTGTGCGAACAGGGATCTTTTCATCGATCTTCCGTATACGGTGTCTAAGGCCACAGGGTTGAAGATCGTTGTTTGTATTGATGAATTCCATAATATCGATACATTTTCCGATCCGCAGAGCCTTCTTATGGCCCTTCAAGAATGCTGGAACCTTCACAGGAATGTTGCTTATTGTCTTTGCGGCAACGGTAATGCAATGATGGAGAAGTTCGTATCGACGGCCAAATCTTTCAGAATGTTCGGTGAAAGGTTGAATCTGGGCAGGATCTCCTATGTGGACCTGATAAAGTACATACGCGACAGGTTTGCAGATTCTGGCAAATATATTGATGACGAGATGGCTGGACTGATTATAGACATGGTGGACAGTAATCCTTTCTATATTCAGCAACTTGCCCATATATCATGGATGAACACTTCTGTCGTATGCTCCCGAGAGGTTATAGTCGATGCCTTCAATGCTGTCGTAGATTCCATGCACCTTACATTTTCAACCCTTACTTATGGAATGACATCTCAGCAGTTGTGTTATCTGCATGCGGTACTTTCCGGTGAAAAGGTCATCAGTTCGTCTGACGTGCTCCACAGACATGGTATAACATCGGCCACTTCAGCCTCCAGGTCGAAGGCATCACTCTTGGAGAAAGGAATTATCCACATTTCCGGCGGCTGCCCGCATTTTTCGGATCCGCTCTACGCATACTGGCTCGCGCATAAATATTTCAAACACTGATATAAAACATGAAACGCTTAGTTCTTATCATCACGGTCATGATGTCTGCATTATCCTCTTATGGTGCTTCAAAAACTTATGAACTTGAATCTCCTGACGGAGTGCTCAAGGTGACGGTACGTGCTGGTGAAGGCATTGATTATTCACTGGAACATGAAGGGGATCTTCTGTTGAAAGATTCCCATATCGGAATGTTCATGACGGACGGAACTGTCTTCGGCGGCATCCAGCCGGTAAGGAAGGTCATCCGCCGGAGCGTGAGGCAGGCCATCCCCGCCATTATATATAAGAAGAGCGTGGTCATAGACGAATTCAACGAGATGACCTTGAAGTTCGCCAGATTTTCCGTAATCTTCAGGGCGTATGATGACGGAATGGCCTATAGGTTCGTATCTCATGTCAAAGGAGGGTATGAAGTGGAGCAGGAGCAGGCGAAATTCAATTTCCCGGAGGATTGGAACATGTGGGCGGCGTATGTCTGTCAGCATACGGAAACCCTTGAATCCCAGTATTATAATTCGTTTGAAAATCAGTATGTGCATGTGCCGCTTTCCCAATGGAACAAGGACAGACTGGCATTTCTGCCGCTGATGGTAGACGGACCTGACGGCAAGAAGATCGTCATTGCCGAGGCAGGTCTGACCGATTATCCGGGCATGTATCTCTATAACGGCCGTGAAGAGACGGCTCTTTCCGCGCGTTTCGCTCCATATCCGAAAGAAGTGAAGCAGGGAGGACACAATAATCTTCAGATGGAGGTTCAGTCCAGAGAAGGATATATTGCAAAGTGTGCAGGGGAGGACGTGTTCCCATGGAGAATCGTTGCTGTTTCGCAGAATGATGTCCAGATGGCGGACAATGACATGGTCTATCGTCTTTCAGAGCCTGCAGATCCGGAGACGGACTGGAGTTGGGTGAAGCCGGGCAAGGTGGCATGGGACTGGTGGAATGCCTGGAACATATATGGCGTTGATTTCAAGTCAGGCATCAACAACGAGACATATGAATATTATATTGATTTCGCATCTGCAAACGGAATCGAATATGTCATTCTTGATGAGGGCTGGTCGGTAAACGGGGCCGCAGACCTGTTTCAGGTTGTTCCGGAAATAGACCTTGAAAGACTTGTAAAGTATGCTTCCGAGCGCAATGTGGGACTGATTCTGTGGGCAGGTTACTGGGCATTCGACAGAGATATGGAGAAAGTATGCCGTCATTATTCTGAAATGGGCATCAAAGGCTTCAAGATTGACTTCATGGACCGCGACGACCAGTATATGGTCAATTTCCATGAGCGTGCAGCGCGTACTGCAGCAAAATATCGCATGATGGTGGATTTCCATGGAACATACAAGCCGGTGGGCCTTCACAGGACTTATCCTAATGTCGTGAATTATGAAGGTGTGCATGGTCTTGAGCAGATGAAGTGGAGTCCGGAAAGTGTTGATCAGGTGACCTATGATGTGACGGTTCCTTATATACGAATGATGGCCGGCCCGATGGATTATACCCAGGGAGCGATGAGGAATGCAGCCCGTGGAGCATATCGTCCTGTAAATGAAGAGGCTATGAGTCAGGGAACCCGCTGCCGACAGTTGTCTCAATATGTGATTTTCGATTCTCCTCTTAATATGTTGTGCGATTCTCCTTCAAATTACATGAACGAGAAGGAATGTACCGCTTTCATTGCCGGTGTTCCTACTGTATGGGATGATACGCGCGGACTTGACGGCAAGGTCGGAGAGTATATTGCCATGGCGCGCAGAAAGGGTGATGTCTGGTATGTCGGAGCAATGACGGACTGGAACGCCCGTTCGCTTGAACTCGATCTGGATTTTCTTCCAGAGGGAGAATACGAAGTGGAACTGTTCAGGGACGGCATCAATGCAGACAGGGTGGCAAGAGACTATAGGCGTGAGGTCATTGCGCTCCCAGCGTCCCGTACCCTCCATGCAGAAATGGCTCCTGGTGGTGGATTTGTCGCTAAAATTGTGAAAAAGTAAAGCAATAATCCGTTATTTCAGTAAAAATCGTTACCTTTATCGACTGAAATGAAAGAAAACATAATTTAACAACTTAAAAACTAAATATCATGGAATTACCTTTTGCAGAATCGTGGAAAATCAAAATGGTGGAACCGCTCCGCATGAGCACACGTGCCGAACGAGAGCAGTGGATCAAGGAGGCTGACTACAATCTGTTCCAACTCAAGTCGGATCAGGTATACATTGACTGCCTTACAGACTCTGGTACCGGCGCAATGAGCGACCGTCAGTGGGCTGCCATGATGATGGGAGACGAAAGTTATGCAGGATCGGCATCTTTCTTCCAGCTGAAGGATACCATTACAAGGATTACCGGTTTCGAGTATGTGATTCCTACTCACCAGGGCCGTGCTGCCGAGAACGTTCTCTTCAGCCATCTCGTAAAGGCTGATGCTGTGGTTCCGGGAAACTCGCACTTCGATACGACAAAGGGTCACATCGAGAGCCGCAAGGCCTTTGCAGTAGACTGCACTGTAGATGAGGCGAAGGACACCCAGCTCGAGGTTCCTTTCAAGGGAAATGTCGATCCTAAGAAACTTGAGAAGGTGCTTGCCGAGAAGGCGGAACTTGTTCCTTTCATCATCGTCACTATCACAAACAACACTGCCGGAGGACAGCCTGTATCAATGCAGAACCTTCGCGAAGTACGTGCAATCGCAGACAAGTACGGCAAGCGTGTTATCTTTGACTCTGCACGTTTCGTTGAGAACGCATACTTCATCCGCACACGTGAGGAAGGATATGCAGACAAGACAATCAAGGAGATATGCAAGGAGATGTTCTCATATGCGGACGGTATGACCATGTCGTCAGAGAAGGACGGTCTCGTGAATATGGGAGGATTCATCGCTACACGCCACGAGGACTGGTACGAGGGAGCAAAGAAGTTCTGTATCCCATTCGAGGGCTTCCTTACATATGGTGGTATGAACGGTCGCGACATGGCTGCTCTTGCTGTCGGTCTTGATGAGAACACAGAACTCGAGACCATCGAGACACGTATCCGTCAGGTACAGTATCTTGCTGCTAAACTCGATGAGTACGGCATTCCTTATCAGCGCCCTGTAGGTGGCCACGCCCTCTTCGTTGACGCAGACAGAGTCCTGGACCAGGTTCCTAAGGAAGAGTTCCCTGCTCAGACCCTTGCAATCGAACTCTACATCGAGGCCGGTGTACGTGGCTGCGAGATCGGATACATCCTTGCTGACCGCGATCCTGTGACCCGTGAGAACCGTTTCGGAGGCCTTGACCTTCTCCGTCTCTGCATCGCACGTCGTGTTTATACAAACAACCACATGGACGTCATCGCAGCAGCCTTGAAGAACGTTTATGACCGTCGTCATGAGATCACCCGCGGTGTGAAGATCGTATGGGAGACAGAACTCATGCGTCACTTCACCGTAAAACTGGAGAGACTCTAAAATACTGAAAGCTCTGAATAACGCCTGCTGTTCTTTAACGGCAGGCGTTTTTTACATACAAGGTAAGTAAAACGGTTGACTTCGTGTCCCTGAGGCTCATTTCGTGGTTTACAGACAAAAAACAACAGAATGCTCTTTTTAAGTATAATCCGTTAAAGGCAGATGTTTATGATATTCTTTACTGCATGGACCTTTAGATCAGAACATCCTTGGATAATTCTTGAAAATAATATATTTTTGAAAACCAATGTTTTTAAAGAGTGGTCATCATGTCAACGAATCAGTTAAAAGTTTTCATTGCAGGTTCAAAACGACTTTCAAAGCAACGTGATATGTTCCGTGCTGTCTTGATGAAACTGCAAAGTTTGTTTGATGTTACTATACAGGCCATGACTTATGAGGACTTTTCTGATGCTGTTGTTAGTGGAGGGCAGCAAAAAACATTGTATAATAAATATATATCAAGTGAAGCAGATATTGTTGTCTTTGTGTTGGATGGGAGAATAGGTGTCTATACAAAACAGGAGTTCGATGTTGCTTATAAGAGTTATATGCAACGAAAATATCCAAAGATATTCATTTATTGTAAAATGGATAATAATGGTACTGATACTAATATTGTGGAATTTAAAAAGGACCTTGATTCCAAGCAGCAGTACTATACAGAATATACTGACACAAAGCATTTGGAAGAAGTCTTTAAAAATAGTATAACAGACTATTTGGTAAAAACACTGTTGAAAAAGCCTAAAACTCAACTACATTTTTCCCTTGACAAAGAACCGGGTGAAAGAGGAAAAGGTGCAGACATGTCATTAGGGAGAAAAAAACTATCACAGAGATTGTCGGATATATTCTCTGCAAACAATCTGTCAGATGCCATTGTTGCATATGGTGGAGTTATCAATGAAATAATCAAATTAATAAACAAGGTGGATTCTCGCATTTCTGACTCCTTGGCTGAGTTGAATTATGTGAAAGATTTCAGAAATCATGATCTGCAACGGTCTCGTTTGTCAAATGTTACATCTTCTATAGAAGAGAGAGTTCAGGAGTGTAAAAAACTGGATAAGTTACTTCTTCAATTAGGCCTTTTGTTATGTTATTTTTATTTAGAGGAACCGATTCTGGTGAATAAAACATTAGATGAAATAAAAAGTATAAAGATAACGCCTTCTACATGGGACGAATATGGTGGAATTGTAAAAGGTGCCGGATTGGTCATTGCATCAGGAGTTGCGTCCTTATTTGGGATGACTCCTGCTGTTTTAGGGTATAGTTTAAAAGCCGGATATGATGCTAATGAAACCCATAAGAAAGACGTTTCCAAATACATAAAATGTTATACTTCATTACATAAAATGATTTCTTCCATCAGTTTTGGATAAAAGATAATACATGTTCGTAATGTACAGAAAAACGCCCCATCTGGAGGCGTTTTTCTGTTTTGGAAATTCTCTTACAAGATTGAGGCGAGTTTTTCGGCAAGGGCGATGAATGCCAGACCGTCAGGGCGGGAAGATAGGGCAGCAGGCTCTCCGCTGTCACCGCCTTCGCGGATGCTCTGCACGATCGGAATCTGTCCCAGAAGAGGAATTCCGTATTTCTCTGCCATACGGATGCCTCCGTCTCGGCCGAAGATGTAGTATTTCTCGTCAGGATGTTCTGCCGGTGTGAACCATGCCATGTTTTCTACAAGACCGAAGATCGGCTTGTTCACGCTTTCGTTGCGGAACATGTTGACGCCCTTTTCTACGTCAGCGAGGGCCACGTCCTGAGGGGTGCTGACGATGACGGCTCCTTCAAGAGGGATGTCATGTACGAGACTGATGTGGATGTCACCTGTTCCTGGAGGCATGTCGATCAGAAGGAAGTCCAGTTCTCCCCATCTTACCTGCAGGATCATCTGTTTCAATGCGTTACATGCCATCGGGCCTCTCCATATCAGGGCCTGTTCCGGCTTCGCGAAATATCCTATCGACATCCACTTCACTCCGTATTTTTCAAGCGGCATGATCACTTCCTTGTCTCCTTCTTGGAAGGCATCTGGCATCTCTCCTTCTGTTGAGGTCATCTTAGGCACAGACGGTCCGTAGACATCTGCATCGGCCAGTCCGACTTTGTAGCCGAGGCGGGCAAGGGCTGTTGCAAGGTTTACTGAAACAGTAGATTTGCCTACACCGCCCTTTCCGGATGCGATACCTATTATATGCTTTACATCGGCCAGTTCTTCAAATCCGAGGTCGAGTCCCGGTTTCTTCTTAGGTGCTTCGTCCTTGATTATGGTATTGACTTCCACCTGAGTGCCGGCAGGAGCATTCCTGATGATGGCAGCCTTGGTGCTTCCTATGAGATATTCTGCGAGCGGGTCACGGTGCTTTGAGAAGACAAGGGTTACCGTGATGTTTCCGTCGTTGCTCTCAATGCTCTGCACCATTCCAAGGTCCACGATGTTCCTGTCTCCTTTTGCCGGATGCTCAACTTCCCGGAGCCATTCGCTTATTTCATTCCTATTCATGACACTTGATATATAATGAAAATGATTATCTGACAATGGTCATTTCGTCAACGAGGTAGCCTGCGCCGCCGAATTTGTCGACGATGAAGAGGACATAACGGATGTCCACGTTGATACAGCGCTGGAGGTCAGGCTCGAACATCACGTCGCTGCTCATAGACTCCCAGTTGCCGTCGAAGGCAAGTCCGATGAGTTCTCCGCGCGAGTTCATTATAGGGCTTCCTGAGTTTCCTCCGGTGATGTCATTGTTGCTGAGGAAGCAGGTCACCATCTCGCCGTCTTCGTTTGCATACTGGCCGAAATCCTTCTCCTTCCACAATGTCTTGAGTTTTTCCGGCACTACGAATTCCCAGTTGTCCGGGTCTTCCTTCTCCATCACTCCGTCCAAAGTCGTGTAGTGCTTGTATACCACAGCATCTTTCGGAGAGTAGCCACCGACCTTTCCGTAGGTAAGGCGCATTGTGAAGTTGGCGTCAGGATATGACGGCTCACCCTTCTTCCACTCGAGCAGACCTGCTGTGTAGGTCTTGCGTGCTTTTGAGGTCAACTTGTTTCCGTCCTTTATGGCAGGCGTAAGTCCTATGATGGTCTTTCTTACCGCACTGAGAAGACTTATTGCAGGGTCGTTCTTTATTTCTTCAGCGCTTGCTGCCGCAAGTCTTTCAGGGGCAGAGAATACGCTGGCATCGAAAAGAGCATCGACGTATGCATCGATATCAATTTCTGCAAAGTTCTCGATTTCAGGATAATAAGCCTTATCTACATTGTCTCTGTAGAACTTTATCATGGCCTTTGCGACCTTCCTGTCTGTGCTTACGGAGTAATCTTTATAGAAATTGGCAAGATCTGCGTTCATCTGCTTTAGTGCAGACACGGTGTCAATCTCTTCCTGAAGCGCAGATTCGAAATATGCATTTGCCATTGCTGCCGCTGTGATCAGTTCGATACGGGCAAGGGATTCGTTTGCATATGTGTAGATGCAGTTCTCTTCAAATCCTGTTGAAGCGGCTTTTGCAAGATCTGCAAGGGCTGTACCGTATTTTTCCTGGCGCTTCCTGCTTGCGTTGACCCACTTGCTGAAGTCTGCCTCTTCCTGTTCCGCACGTCCGATGATGTCGAGTTTGTCGAACGCCAGTTTCATTCCTTGCCACTTCTTCCATCCGTTTGATGATCCTGAATATTTGCTTGCGTACTGGATCTTCACTTTCGGATCGGCCAGCATGTCTTCCAGAAGCACGTCCTGGCGTACTGTGCGGGCTGCAATTCTGATATCGTTGGCAGCAATCTGATTCTTGAGTTCAGGCGAAGTCTGGAAACGGGTTGTTCTTCCCGGATAACCCATGATCATGGTATAATCGCCTTCCTGTACGCCTGCCAGAGAAATTTTCAGGTGGTTCTTTGCCTTAAGGGGCACGTTCTCAGGAGAATATGCTGCCGGTGAACCGTCTGGAGCGCTGTATACGCGGAACATGGAGAAGTCGCCTGTGTGACGTGGCCACATCCAGTTGTCTGTGTCTGCTCCGAACTTTCCGATAGACGAAGGCGGTGCTCCGACGAATCTCACGTCTTCATATGTCTTATATATAATAAGATAGTGTACGTTCTCGTTGTAGAAGGATGTTATGGTTGCGGTGCAGTGAGGGTGGGCTTTCTCTGCCTCTTCCACGAGCCTGTCTGCCTCGGCCTCAACGGCTTTCGTTGCTGCAGCCTCAGCGTCTGCTTCACCCTTGTGCTCTTTCAGGGCTTTTGCCTCAGCCTTCTTCAAGGCAGCAGTCACGTCTGTCATTGATTCGAGGAAAGTCACGGTAAGACCTTCGCAAGGGAGTTCCTCGCTGCGGCTCATTGCCCAGTAACCGTCTTTCAGGTAATCGTGCTCCACGCTGCTGAGTTTCTGGATGTTGCCGTATCCGCAGTGGTGATTGGTCACGAGAAGGCCCTCAGGTGAGATTATCTCTCCTGTGCATCCTCCTCCGAATTGGACGATTGCGTCCTTGAGTGAGGTGTTGTTTATGTCGTAGATCTGCTTTGGTGTGAGTTCGCATCCGGCATCTTTCAAAGCGGATGCATTCATCTTCTGAAGGAGAGGGAGCATCCACATTCCTTCGTCGGCTATGGCACTGCCTGCAAATATTGACAGAGCCGCGATGATTGTGATGATCTTTTTCATGATATTATACTGTTTTTAATGATTTCTTTTTCGTGTGGTTCCTAAAACAGCGTGGGTTCCAGTTGTTTAAGGTGAAAACTCTTGCGGTGGTGAGGTGTGTACCCATGGGAGATGATGGCATCGACATGTTCCTTTGTGGGATACCCCATGTTCCTGTCCCATCCGTATTGCGGGTATTCCTGTGCCAGTTTCCTCATATATTCGTCCCTGTAGGTCTTCGCCAGGACAGAAGCGGCGGCAATGGATGCGAATTTCGCATCGCCTTTGACGACGCATTGGTAGGCATAGTTGTCGAACGGCTTGAACCTGTTGCCGTCGATAAGAAGAAACTCTGGTCTTGTACTGAGCCTTTTGACGGCTCTCTGCATGCCTGTTATGGATGCATTCAATATGTTGATGGTGTCGATTTCCTCAGCACTGACTTCCTCTACGGCCCATGCGATTGCCTCACGTTCGATGATAGGCCGGAGTGTCTCGCGTGCCTTTTCCGTCATTTTCTTTGAATCGTTCAGGAGAGGATGATGAAAGTCCTTCGGCAAAATTACCGCAGCAGCAAAGACCGGACCTGCCAGAGGACCTCTTCCCGCTTCGTCGCAGCCGGCCTCCACGAGGTCTGCATGAAGAAAATTCAAAAGGTGTGGTTCATTGCGCATTCTGCAAAATTACACAATCTATTTGTCCTCGCCAAGGGATTTCTTCAGCATTGTGATGATTTCGTTCTTTGACCGAATGGTTTCTTCGTGTGATCTGACCAGATTTTCGAGGTCGGTGATTCTTCTTTCAAGGATGGTAATCTGGCCTCCGTATTCCTGCTGCATGTTTTCCAACAGACCGTTGTTATGTTCTGACGGTTTGTATCCGAGCAGGAGTTCTTCAATGGAGGTGTCCAGTATTTCAGCGAGTTTTGCGATGTTGGGATTGATGATGGCGGTTTTCCCTTTTTCCATGTCGCGATAGGCTGTGAGTGATATTCCTAGCCTAAGGGCAGTTTCTTCCTGAGTGAGTCTGCGGGCCTTCCTGAAATTCTGAATGTTGTTTTTTACCGATCTGTTGTCCATTGTCCGGAATTTTGAAAAACGGACACAAAAATATAATCAAAAGCAACGGGTTTTAAACAAGAAAAAGCGACGAATGACAAGTAAAACAGACTAAAAAACGGAAAAAGTTATAAAAAAGAGAAAAAGTTTTATGGAATTAGACGGATTTCGTCACATTTTTTTGCCTTTTTAAGTAGAGACCGTCAGTTTTGCAGACAAAAAGAGCATATGGCAAAATTGAAGAAAAGGTATTTTAGAATCTGCACTCTTATCAGCAGAATTCGTACATGCGCAGTACGTAAAAGGGAGATGGTCCGTCTGAAGTCAGAATTGTCAGATGGCAATACAGGTCTGGACAATCTTCTCTACGAGAACTTCGGACTCTCCGGGGAAGACCTGGTGGGCGTCCTTCAGAAAGGGGAAAGGATGATCTGATGTCAAATAACTTACTCGTTCTATTGATATTGCGGTTTAATTTTATTAGATTTGCGAAGATGTGTCTTAAACGACACTGAAACGACTAATTACAAACACAATAACACAACAGAACTGATGAAAGCGTATCAAACTAAAAACATCCGTAATGTGGTTCTGCTTGGTAGCACCAAGTCAGGTAAGACCACATTGTCTGAAGCGATGCTTTACGAAGGTAAGGTAATTGACAGAAGAGGAACAGTAGAAGGAAAGAACACCGTATCTGACAACGCCGAGATCGAGCAGATGAACCAGAGGTCCATATATGCGACTCCGCTTTATGCAGAGTTCATGGACACAAAGTTCAATATCATCGACACTCCGGGTGCTGACGACTTCGTAGGCGGTGCTGTTTCTGCATTCAAGGTATGTGATACAGGAATCCTTGTGGTAAATGCTCAGCAGGGTGTTGAAGTGGGAACACAGATCTTCTCACGTTATGCAAAGGATTACGGTATTCCTATGATTGTTGCCGTAAACCAACTTGACGGTGAGAAGGCTTCTTGGGAGAATACTCTCGAAACAATGAAGGAGGCGTTTGGCAACAAGCCGGTAGTGGTTCAGTATCCTGTTAACGTAGGTCCTGAATTCGACGGTTTCGTTGACGTGCTTAAAATGAAATACTATCGTTTTGCCGGTGATACAGGCAAGCGTGAAGACCTTGAGATCCCTGCAGAGTTTGCAGACGAGGCAGAGGAACTCAGAAATGCCCTCATCGAGCGTGCTGCCGAATATGATGATACTCTCATGGAGACATTCTTCGAGCAGGGCGTTCTTTCAGAGGATGAGATCAGGAAGGGTCTCGGAATCGGTATCCGTCAGGGTGATGTGATGCCGATCTTCTGTCTTTCTGCAAAGAAGGACATCGGCGTGAAGCGCCTCATGGAGTTCACAATCCGCACAGCGGCTTCTCCTGCAGAGCGCATCGGCGTAACAAAGGACGGAAAGGAAGTGGAGTGCAAGCAGGAGGCCCCTGTTTCCCTCTTTATATATAAGACTGCCGTAGAGCAGCACCTTGGCGAGGTTGCATACTTCAAGGTGATGTCAGGTGAACTCACCGAAGGAATGGACCTTGAGAATCCTGAGACCGGCGACAAGGAAAGGATTTCCGCTATCTATGCTGTTGCAGGTAAGAAGAAGGAGAAGGTGACAGACCTTCATGCCGGTGACATCGGATGTACAGTGAAACTTCGTGCTGCCAAGACAAACGTGACTCTCTGTACACCAGGTACTGACATCGCATACAAGGAGATCGAGTTCCCTCACTACAAGTATCGTTGCGCAGTGAAGGCAAAAGATGCGAAGGATGAGGAGAAGGTGAGCGAGGCTATGGCAAAGATTGCAGCCGAGGACCCTACATACATCATCGAGTACCACAAGGAGCAGAAGCAGACCATCCTCAAGGGACAGGGCGAGCAGCATGTGAACACTCTCAAGTGGAGACTCCAGAACGAGAACAAACTCGAGATCGAGTTCTCTGCGCCTAAGATCTCTTACCGTGAGACCATCACCAAGGTGGCTTGCGCAGACTACCGTCACAAGAAGCAGTCAGGTGGTGCCGGCCAGTTCGGTGAGGTTCATCTCCTTATCGCTCCTTATCAGGAGGGTGTGGACCCAGGCAACAGATTCAAGGTTGACGGCAAGGAAGTCGTTCTCAATATCAAGGGCAAGGAAGAGTTCGATCTTCCATGGGGCGGTAAACTCGAGTACTACAACTGTATCGTAGGTGGTGCGATTGATGCACGCTTCATGCCTGCCATCCTCAAGGGTATCAACGAGAAGATGAGTGAAGG
>JAFVHZ010000267.1 GCA_017474265.1 Bacteroidales bacterium
GCATTCCTCTATAAGGAAGACCTTCCGGCCTCCTTCACCACGTCTGGCCGGGTCCATGAATATGATGTCCGGCTTGAATGCTGACAGCAATGTGTCCGGTGAAATTCCATTTTCTTCAGAAATCACCGGTTTCGAACTGATGACGGCATGATTGCTGATCTCGATGTTTCCTGCATTCAGGACGCTGAAATTGTGTTTTGCCGCCATGCAGAGTGCCGGGTGCATTTCGTTGTACAGTACTTTGGCAGCATTCTTTGAAAAGAACCACGAATCTACGCCCAGGCCACCGGTAAGGTCTGCAATATTCCATTCCTTTGCCTTCTTTCCTGCAGATAATGCAATCCGCTCTGCCAAAGAAGATTTGTATCGTCCGGTGGCACTGCTGCTGCATTGTTCGGCAGATAGTTTTCTCGGAAAGACCAGCATTGGCTCGTTATACCATTCAGGGACTTTGGTCCGTAGTTTCCTGCGGCTTTCAATGCAGTTTACCGCAAGGTCCATGTCGATTTCCGGCCATCTGGCCTTGTTGAGAAGGAGCCTTGTGGTGTCGTCTGCCATGTGTGCATTAACGAATTCTGCCAAATCTTTCATTCCCTATGCTGATTTTAATGCAAAAATAGACTTTTATCCGATAATATTAAGTATATTTGCTTGGTTTAGCGAACAATTTACATATACATATACCATCTAACACATAAAACTATATGGAAAGAGATTTCAGAGAAGTTGTTCAGAGTTGGCTGGACGGCAATTTCGATGAGGCTACCAAGGCTCAGATCCGTGAACTTCAGGCAAACGATCCGGTAGGACTTGAGGATGCCTTCTATCGCAATCTTGAGTTCGGTACAGGCGGACTTCGCGGCATCATGGGCGTGGGAACCAACCGTATGAACAAGTATACTGTCGGCATGGCCACTCAGGGCCTTGCGAATTACATGAAGGCAAACTGCGAGGGTCCTCTCAGCGTATGTATTTCATACGACAGCCGTAACAACAGCCCTGAGTTCGCTCAGATCACGGCCAATGTTCTGGCTGCTAACGGCATCCATGTATATATCTTTGACAAACTTCATCCGATCGCTCTGATGAGTTATTCGGTAAGGACAAAGAAGGCTACAGCGGGTATCATGATCACAGCCTCGCACAATCCTAAGGAGTACAACGGCTATAAGGTGTTCTGGAGCGACGGTGCACAGGTGACCTCTCCAGTTGACAAGGATATCGTTGCCGAGGTTGCGAAGATCACCGATCCTTCAATGGTGAAGTTCGAGCCGGGCGAAGGTGCCGCTCCGATCGAGGTCATGAGCCATGAGATGGATGAGGCTTATCTTGCATCAGTTTCCACTCTTATGCTGTCTCCAGATGCAGTTGCCGCTCATAAGGACCTTAAGATCGTGTATACCCCTATTCACGGATCAGGCGTTGAGATCGTTCCTGAGTTCCTTCAGAAACTTGGTTTCGAGAACATCTATCATGTTCCTGAGCAGGACGTGGTAGACGGAAACTTCCCTACAGTGATGTCTCCTAATCCTGAGGAGCCTTCAGCCCTTGCAATGGCTGTTGCAGTTGCTGACAGAGAGGGTGCAGATCTCGTTATGGCTACAGACCCAGACGCTGACCGTCTCGGTATCGCAGTGCGTGACAATGAGGGCAAGATGGTTCTTCTCAACGGTAACCAGACAGCCTCTATCCTTACATACTATATTCTCCGCAGATGGTCAGAACTCGGTAAACTTGACGGCAACCAGTATATCGTGAAGACTATCGTGACATCTGAACTTCTCCGTGCGATTGCCGAGAAGTATGGTGTGAAGGTCTACAATGTCCTTACAGGCTTCAAGTGGATCGCTGATATCGTGAAGAAGAACGAGGGCAAGACTACGTTCGTATGCGGCGGTGAGGAGAGTTACGGCTTCAATGTCGGCGAATTCGTACGTGACAAGGATGCACCGATTTCGTGCGCGATGGTGGCAGAGTGTGCTGCATGGGCAGCCGCTCAGGGCAAGACTCTTTATCAGTTGCTTCAGGACATCTATGCTGAGTTCGGATACTATAAGGAGTCCCTAATTTCAGTGACCAAGAAGGGTAAGGCAGGACTTGAGGAGATTGCTCAGATGATGGTAGATTACCGAAACAATCCTCCTAAGGAACTTGCTGGTTCACCGGTGATCAAGGTGATGGATTATACCAAGCCGGAAGAGACCGGTCTTCCTTCGTCCAATGTGCTTCAGTTCTACAATGAGGCAGGTGATGTCGTGACAGTACGTCCTTCAGGTACAGAGCCTAAGATCAAGTTCTATTTCGGCATCAAGGGAGCAGATGCAGATGCGAAGAACGAGGCTCTAAGGGCTCAGTTCAATAAGTAGGCGTTTGAATCATAGTGATTTGAATCCGGGTACACCTCCTTAGGAAGGTGTACCCTTTTTATTGTTGACAATTATGTTGATAAATATATCGTATATAGTTGATGCTGTTGGGTATTAATCCATATCTTAGTAAATCTTATTTAGAGAAAATAAAACATCAACATATGAGCAGCGCAGAGATCACAATCATCAAGAGAGATGGAAAAAGAAAGGCTTTTTCCGTTGAGAAGATAAAGAATGCCATCAGAAAGGCTTTCCTTTCCGTCGGTGCATTCGCCACAGAAGAGGATATGGTGAATATCCTTTCTCATGTACGCATAAGCGAAGGCATGCATGTGGAGGATATTCAGAATCAGGTGGAGGTCGGGCTTATGGCAGAACAGTATTTTGCTGTTGCAAAGTCTTTCATGCTTTACCGTCAGAGACATTCTGAGGACCGCGAGGTACGTGACCATCTGGATTTCCTCATCCAGTATTGCCAGGCAGAGAATGCCGCAACAGGCAGCAAGTACGACGCCAATGCCAACATCGAGAAGAAGAACCTGGCTACCCTTATAGGTGAACTGCCAAAGAAGAACTTCATCCGCCTGAACCGCCGCATCCTGACAGACAGGCTGAAGAAGATGTATGGCAAGGAAATGTCCGACAAGTATATCAGACTTCTCAAGAACCACCATATTTATAAGAATGACGAGACCTCCCTTGCCAATTACTGCGCCAGCATCACCATGTATCCTTGGCTTCTTGAGGGAACGAAACTGATTGGTGGCAATTCGATAGGACCTACTAACCTGAAGTCTTTCTGCGGAGGATTCATCAATCTTGTATTCATGGTTTCCAGTATGCTTAGCGGTGCATGCGCCACTCCTGAGTTCCTGATGTACATGAATTACTTCATAGGGAAGGAATACGGTCTCGATTATTGGAAAGATCCTCAGAGGCAGGCCGATCTTTCTGTGAAGAAACGCACAATAGACAAGGTTATCACCGACTGTTTCGAGCAGATCGTGTATTCTATCAATCAGCCTACAGGAGCGCGAAATTTCCAGGCAGTCTTCTGGAACATATCATATTACGATAAGAATTACTTTGAGAGCATTTTCGGAGAGTTCAGGTTTCCGGACGGTTCAAAGCCAGACTGGGACGGACTCTCATGGCTTCAGAAGCGTTTCATGAAATGGTTCAATGCCGAGCGTCTGAAGACTCCTCTTACTTTCCCTGTGGAGACGATGGCTCTTCTCACTGAAAATAACGAAGTCAAGGATAAGGAGTGGGGAGACTTCACTGCGGAGATGTATTCAGAGGGACACTCGTTCTTTACCTACATGAGCGACAATGCTGACTCACTTGCTTCATGTTGTCGTCTGCGCAACGAAATACAGGATAACGGCTTCAGTTACACCCTTGGTGCGGGCGGTGTATCTACCGGTTCCAAGAGTGTCCTGACAATCAATCTGAACAGGTGCATCCAGTATGCTGTCAAGAACGGCCAGGACTATATGGTATACCTGGCGGAAGTCGTCGATCTCGTACATAAGGTGCAGTTGGCATATGATGAGAACCTCAAGGCTCTCAAGGAGCAGGGAATGCTTCCTCTATTTGATGCCGGCTTTATAAATATCGGACGCCAGTACCTCACAGTCGGAATCAATGGTCTTGTCGAAGCCGCCGAGTTCCTCGGCATACAGATCAATGACAATCCTCAGTATGTGGAATTCGTACAGAATACGCTGGGACTCATCGAGAAATACAACAAGCAGTACAGAAACAGGACTACCTTGTTCAATTGCGAGATGATTCCTGCTGAAAATGTGGGTGTGAAGCATGCGAAATGGGACAGGGAAGACGGGTATGTAGTGCCTCGTGACTGCTACAACAGTTACTTCTATATAGTGGAGGACCAGTCTCTGAACATCATAGACAAGATGCGTCTGCATGGCCGCAAATACATTGAACATCTCACAGGAGGGTCTGCACTTCATCTCAATCTTGAGGAGCACCTTTCTAAGGCTCAATATGCACAACTTCTCCGCGTCGCTGCCCAGGAAGGATGTAATTACTTTACATTCAATATCCCTAACACCATCTGCAATTCCTGCGGACATATCAGCAAGCATTATCTCAAGGAATGTCCTGAATGCAAGAGCAATGACATTGACTACCTTACACGAATAATCGGCTATATGAAACGTATAAGCAACTTCTCCATGGCTCGTCAGGAAGAGGCGGCAAGACGTTTCTATCACCGTAATGAGGAGAAACCGAAATGCTGAGATGCTACAGTTATGATATTGTCTGCCAAGAGATTCCAGATGAGATCACTCTGGCGGTCAATATTTCATGCTGTCCCAACAGATGTCCGGGCTGCCATAGTCCCTGGCTATGGGAAGATGCGGGAGAAGAGATGACCGAAGAAATGCTGGTCACGCTCATCGGAAGATATTCTTCGGCTGTGACATGTTTCTGCTTTATGGGAGGCGATGCAGATCCTTTTGAAGTACAGCGATTTGCTCAATGTGTCAGGAAAGAGTTTCCGCATCTCAGAACGGCATGGTATTCAGGAAAAGAAAGGATTCCTGACGGTTTTGACATCAGTTCCATGGATTATATAAAGATAGGTCCATACATTGCTGAAAAGGGCGGTTTGAAGTCCAGAGAGACTAATCAGGTGCTTTTCCGCGTGCATCCTGACGGCAGAATGGAGAGAATTTTTCTCAAATAGTGTTGTCGTTCAAAGATTTATTGTAAATTTGTGTGAATTGTGAATATTAACCACTTAAATTGATAAGATATGGCTTATAAAGTAATCGACATTGAAGGAGTAGGTGCTGCTTATGCAGAGAAACTCAATGCAGCAGGTATCGTTACGACTGCTCAACTTCTTGAGAAATGTGCTGCTCCTGCAGGACGTAAGGCGCTGGCAGAGGAAACCGGCATTTCAGACAAACTCATTCTTAAATGGGCTAACCATGCTGACCTCTTCCGTGTGAAGGGTGTCGGTCCTCAGTTCGCTGAACTCCTCGAGGCTGCCGGCGTGGATACCGTAAAGGAACTCGCACACCGCAATGCAGAGAACCTCGCTGCAAAGATGGCGGAGGTAAACGCGGAGAAGAACCTTGTCAACCGTGTACCGGTTGCTTCTGAAGTACAGAAGATGGTGGACTGTGCAAAGGAACTCCCGGGAGTGCTCACATACTAGAGTCTATACAGATGATATTCAGCCCTGTCTTATGACGGGGCTTTTTTGTGTCTTGGCCTGGACCTTGCAATATCCTCCGCGAACTTAATAAATGAACGCTTTATGAAAAGGATTTTAGTGTTGTGTGCTGCAGTGGTGATCAGTGTCGTATTTGCAGCAGATTCGGATGCCTGCACAGGAATTTCGCTCCGTGCGATTGACGGAAGCAGGGTAGTTGCCAGAACAGTCGAATGGGCTGCAACTCCTATGCAGTGCGGATATGTGGTGGCTCCAAGAGGTCATGCCCATCAGTCATATACCCCTACCGGAGAAAATGGTCTTAAGTATAAGTCTGTCTACGGATATGTGGGCATATATACTGAATATGAGCCGTTTGTCGTGGAGGGAATAAACGAGGCGGGGCTTTCTGCCGGACTCTTCTTCTTCCCGCAGTATGGAGAATACGCCCCGTATGATGCTGCGGACAATGACAAGACTCTCTGTGACATGCAGTTTGTGTCATGGGTGCTTTCACAGTTTTCGACAATAGACCAGGTCAAGGACGCAATCAAGGGAATCGATCTCGTAACCTTGAATCACAAGATAGGTGCAGTACATTGGAGGATTGCTCAGCCTGACGGCCGTATGGTCGTTCTGGAAGTCGTTGCCGGAGTTCCTCATTTCTATGAGAATACCCTTGGAGTACTTACAAATGCACCTGGTTTTCCATGGCATATGACAAATCTCAACAATTACATCAACCTAGAACCGGGTTCGGCTCCTGATAATGACATCGCTCCCGGCATCGTACTGAAACCGTTGGGACACGGAAGCGGAATGCTCGGTCTTCCAGGTGACTTCACCGCGCCTTCACGATTTGTCCGCGCGACCTTCTTCCAGACCACTGCCCCTTCATGGGCGACAGGATTTGAAACCGTGGTACAGGCCTTCCATATCCTGAACAATTTCGATATTCCGGTAGGAAGCCAGCATCCTAAGGCGGAGATACCGAAGAATCTGCCGAGTGCGACCCAGTTCACTGCCGCTACGGATCAGACGGCCATGAAATTCTACTATAGGACTGCGTGGAACAGCAACATCCGATGCATTGACCTGATGGCCATAGATTTCCATAAAGTGAAATATCAGTCTCATCCTCTGGATCAGGTGCAGGAACAGCCTGTGGAGATGGTTAAGATCAAATAGCACTTCCGTCCTCAGTCGTGGTGAGGCCGACCATACGCCGAGGCTCAGCATATATCACCTTTATTGCAGGTTCTGTCGGAGCAGAGTTTATCTGTGCTCCGGCGGAACTATTTATGAAAATGTGTTATCTTCGCATTTTCAAATATTTCTGTCATGATAAAAGCGAAGGTACCCAATACATACGTCATAATATTTACTGTCATACTGATATGCGCTGTTGCCACCTGGCTCGTTCCCGGAGGAAATCCGCAGACATGGCAGGTCCTTTCGGCCCTTTATGAAGGATTCAGCGATCAGGCCGGAATCATAGCGTTTGTACTGATAATAGGTGGAGCCTTCTGGATAGTGAACAGCACCAGGGCTGTCGATGACGGCATCATGAAATTCATATCAAAAGTACAGTCGCTGGAACGTTTTGCCTTGGTGAGGAATCTAGGTGTCGGCAATATTGTGATTGTCCTTGTAATGCTTCTTTTCGGACTTTTCGGTGCAGTTTTCGGAATGAGTGAAGAGACTATAGCATTTGTTGCCGTAGTGATCCCTCTTGCCCGTTCTTTGGGATATGATGACATTACAGGTGTATGCATGGTGTATGTGGCTGCGCATGTGGGCTTTGCCGGGGCCATGCTCAATCCGTTCACGATAGGCATTGCTCAGGATATGTCAGGGCTTCCGCTATTTTCCGGTATCGAATACCGTATCCTCTGCTGGTCTGTACTGATGCTTATTACAATTTCCTTTGTGCTGATATATGCGTCAAAAGTAAGGAAACGTAATATCCTGTCGCCCGGAATTCAAGAAAGCAGGGGAGAAGAGAACCTTGAAACCCTTCCTGTCAGGAATGCATGGATATGTTTTGCACTCCTGACGGCAGTCATCGCCTTGTTTTCTGTCTTTTATGCATCGGACTGTGTCATCAGGATCGGACAGTCTGAGATCCATGCTCCATGGCTCCTGTGGACTGTGGATGCACTTTTCGTACTTTCTTCGCTTCTGTCCCTTCGCAATTCTGCCAGAATGTTCATACTCAACCTGCTCATGTTCACCATAGTGTATCTGGTGACAGGAGTTATGGGATATGGATGGTATCTTCCGGAAATCTGTGCTCTTTTCTTGGGATTGGGTATTGCATCCGGTTTTGCGGCCGGATATACTCCCGACAGGATTTCCAAGGAATTCATTGCCGGTGCCAAGGATATATTCTCCGCGGCCCTGATAATCGGATTCGCGGCCGGAATCATCGTCATCCTTGAGAATGGGGAAGTGATAGATACGATGCTTGTCTCTATGGCAGCCGCACTGGAAGAATCCGGACGTGTGGGAGCCTTAGGTACCATGTATGGAATCCAGACCTTCATAAATCTGTTCATTCCTTCCGCATCTGCCAAGGCCGCAGTCACAATGCCGATAATGGCTCCTTTCTCTGACATGATCGGTGTTTCGCGTCAGGCTACGGTCCTTGCATTCCAGTTCGGTGACGGATTCACTAATATGATCACGCCATGCTCCGGAGTCCTGATGGCTGTTCTTTCAGTTGCGAAGATCCCTTATGAGAAATGGTTCAGATGGGTGTGGAAATTCATTCTTCTTCTGATTGCAGTGGGATTCCTCCTTCTGCTCCCGACGCTCTATCTTGATCTGCCCGGATTCTGATATGTATGAAATAATAAAAACCGCGACCTTCACAGGCGGCGGTTTTTATCTTGTACTTTAACTTAGACTTTGTTAAGAATTAACAATGCAAATTTACCTCATGTTGCGTGTTCGGAAAAGAAATTGTGATTAGTGGGGTAAAATTGTGATTTCAGGTACCTTTTTGTGACTAAAATCGCTTATTTGGGATTAAAAAATATATTTCGTAATTTTGTCACACTAAATTTGTGACTAAAAATGGCTTCTATTCCCGGAATTTTCAGACGTTTCATACCCCAGTTGCTGCATATCGTAGTACTGCCGATCTTCTTCTTTGCCTTCATGCTCATACACCGTTCACTGGGCATAGAATCCTTTCTCGGACACGAATGGTTCGGCGTGCACCTCACCATCGTATCATGTATAATCCTGCTTTGCATTGCCGTTACCAGGATAGTATATTATTTCCTGCCTGTCCAGATCAATTATTCACTTTATATTTTCTGGTGTATGGTGGAGTTGATCTTCACTTCCTTTTTTGTTGCGCTTTATCTTTGGCTGGTGATGGACAAGCCTATGCCGTATTTTGAATTTGTCACTTCTTCCTTTAAATTTCTATTCTTTACACAGGTGTTCGCCTATGTTATCATGTCCCTGTCCCTGCGGGTTTATGACTACCATCAGAAAGCAAGTGAACCGGAAGAGGTCACTTCCCAGAGGATGCGTTTCTACGATAATCAGCATAATCTGAAACTTGTCCTTATGCCGTCGTCCATCATCTATATCTCTGCTGAAGAGAACTATGTAAATATTTTCTATAAGGAAAATGACCGTGTAAGAGATTATTCGCTCCGCAGTTCGATGAAGGCTCTTGATGAACTGTGTCAGGAAAACGGTCTTGTGCGATGCCACAGGTCATTCTACATCAATCCCGCCCAAGTCAAGGTGCTTCGCAAAGACAAGGACGGGATAATGTATGCTGAAATGAATGCCGATGTCCGTCATATACCTGTTTCAAAGACATATTACGGACAATTGTCTGAAATGCTTTAGAACAATCCGAAAAGTTGAGCGTCGATCTTGTCTGTTATAGACGAGAAATCTTCAGGGCGGTTCTCGAAATCGAGTTCATCTGCTTCGATTACAAGAACCTGTCCCTTGTATTCCTTTATCCATTGCTCATATCTCTCGTTCAGATTGTTGAGATATTCGATGCTGATGCTTCTCTCATAGTCGCGTCCGCGTTTCTGTATCTGTGAGACAAGGTGGGGAACTGAAGATTTCAGATATATGAGAAGATCCGGTTCCCTGACCATCGACATCATGAGGTTGAACAACTGCATATAGGTGTCGTAGTCCCTGTCAGACAGGTTTCCCATGGCCTTGTTGTTGGCAACGAAGATGTGTACACCCTCAAGGATGGTCCTGTCCTGGATTATGACTTCGTCGGATTTTGCGATCTCCAGCAGATCCTGGAAGCGCTGGGCAAGAAAGTATGTCTCAAGGTTGTATGACCATCTCTCTATGTCCTTGTAGTAGTCCTCGAGATATGGGTTATATGTGACGGACTCGTATTTCGGAGTCCATCCGTAATGCTCGGAGAGCATTCTTGTGAGTGTCGTCTTGCCGCAGCCGATATTGCCGGCGATACCTATATGCATATTATTGTCGTATTAGTTCCTTCACTTCGTTCAGGATCGCGGATTATACGAGTCCTTGGGCCATCATTGCCTCGGCAACCTTGATGAAGCCGGCGATGTTAGCTCCTTTCACGTAATTCACGTATCCGTCTTCCTCAGTACCGTATTTCACGCACGCTTCGTGTATGTCATGCATGATGTGCTTGAGGTGCTCGTCCACTTCTTCGCGTGTCCATTTGAGTCTCATTGAGTTCTGTGTCATCTCAAGGCCGGATGTCGATACTCCGCCTGCATTCGAGGCCTTTCCTGGTGAATACAGCAGTTTTGCCTTCTGGAATACTTCGATTGCCTCAGGAGTGCATGGCATGTTGGCACCTTCGGCAACGCAGATGCATCCGTTGGCGACAAGTGTTCTTGCCTCGTCTCCATTGAGTTCGTTCTGGGTTGCACAAGGCATGGCGATGTCGCATTTCACGCTCCAAGGACGCTCTCCTGCGTGGTATTCTGCGGTAGGGTACTGTTCGGCATATTCCCTGATCCTGCCTCTGTAGATGTTCTTCAACTGCATGATGTACTGAAGTTTCTCAGCATCGATTCCGTCAGGATCATAAATATAGCCGTTCGAATCAGACATGGTCACGACTTTGGCACCCAACTGGAGAGCCTTCTGGGCTGCGAACTGTGCCACGTTTCCAGAACCGGAAATGGCCACTGTCTTGCCTTCGTAACTGTCGCCCCTGGTTGCGAGCATCGTGCTTGCGAAATAGCAGGTGCCGTATCCGGTCGCTTCAGGTCTGAGGAGACTTCCTCCCCATGTCTGTCCTTTGCCTGTCAGCACGCCTGTGAATTCGTCCCTGAGTCTCTTGTACTGACCGAACATGAATCCGATTTCGCGTCCTCCTACACCGATGTCACCTGCCGGAACGTCTGTGTCTGCACCGATATGTTTCTGAAGTTCTGTCATGAAACTCTGGCAGAATCTCATCACTTCGTTGTCAGACTTGCCTTTAGGGTCGAAGTCCGAACCTCCCTTGGCAGCACCCATCGGCAGGGTAGTGAGGCTGTTCTTGAATGTCTGTTCAAAAGCAAGGAATTTCATGATGCTGAGGTTCACGCTCGGATGGAAACGTATGCCGCCCTTATATGGACCAATGGCGCTGTTCATCTGCACGCGGAAGCCTCTGTTGATTCGGACTTCGCCTTCATCATCAAGCCACGGAACACGGAAGATTATGACCCTTTCAGGCTCAACGATTCTTTCCAGAACCTTCTGGTCCATAAGGTATGGATGTTCGGCCATATAAGGTGCCACACTCTCAAGCACTTCCTTTACTGCCTGATGAAATTCCTTTTCTCCCGGGTTCTTGGCAACGAGATCTGCCATGAAACCATCTACATAGTTTTTTGTAAAATTGTCCATAGTGTTGATTGTTAAGTTGTTTTATACTATTATGCTAGAACAGAAAGCCTGTGTTGATGTAGAATGCTCCGTTTCCATCCTGCTTGTTGAAGCATCTTGCGTATTCGAATGCCACGATGAAGTTCTGGTTCATTATGAAACGCAGACCTGCACCAGCCGTGGCGTGGAGTCCGTCCTTGATGGAGGTGTCGATGTACCTCTTGTAAAGATCAGGTTTCGCGCCCGTCCTGTTGGATATGTCGTAGCCCTTGAATACATGTGCACCGTCGGTGAATCCGCTTACGGCGAATGCGATGTTCTGATTCCATAGTTTGAAGTCTACGAATCTGTAGCGCAGTTCTATGTTGTAGAATCCTGTGTGCAGTCCCTGTACTCTGTCGAGCATGAGACCACGGGTCGTACGGTATCCGCCGATTGCATCAAAGTCACGCTTGTCTCCCATGTTGGAATAATATGGCATCATATACCAAGGAGTATTCTTGCCGAGGAATCCTTGATAAGCGAGACGGTAGGCCAGAACAAGTTTCTCTGTACCGAGAGGTACATATTGTCTCCACGTTGCAGAGATCTTGTATGCCTCCTGACTCGATCCAAGCCATTTAGGACCTAAGATGGCGTGCGCTTCTGCCCATATACCCCTAGTGGGATTGTTTTCAATGTTTCTTGAGTCATAAAGGAGACCGACCTTGATAGCAGAAAAGAACTGGTCAGGCTTTTCGTTCGGGTTGATGATGCCCCAGTCTTTGTAAAGACCATACAATGAACCGTCCTCTACAGTATAGCCTTTAGGAGTGAATTCCCGGTTGTTCACCCAATAGAATGAATAACCTGCCTCCCATTTGAAGTGCTCTGTGATGTCTCCGATGAAGTCTGCCTTGCCGACGAATGACTGCCTGCTGTAGCGGTAGAAACCTTTCGGGAACTTGCCCTTGGAAATAAACTTGTTTTCCAACTTCTGGCCTTTGTCCGTGTCGTCGTATCTGATGAAATCCGGATTGTCTTTCAGGAAATTGTCATCAGCGAATACATAATTGCTCTGATAACCGTTGAATCCATAGAAGTCGAGTGCAGCCTCGTTTGCATATTTTGTGCATACTGATAGACGGACGTTATCGAATATCTGCTTGTTGTCATAGTTGAGATAAAGATTCCATGTGCCGCCTGTATATGCTGAAGCCTCAATGTACCACGTCGAGTTTGGGTTGGGATAGTTCTTGCCGTCGCCGAAGTTGTAGATGTTCAGAAGGGCACCGTACTGGAATCCGCGGTCAGCGTCGAATGCCACGACCGGAAGGGGACCGAGGTTAATTCCGGTCTTGATGATATCTCCGTTCTCGTTATACTTGACTTCCTTTTTCTTTTTGGTCTTTTCAGTCTTTACCTCGTTCTCTGCAGTGATGTTTTCTTCTGCGAAAGCAGGAATGCAGAGCATCATGGCTGCCAATGCAGTGATGATTGTTCTTTTCATATAATTGATTTTTAGGTTTATAGGTTGAAGTACCGTTTCGTTATGTTCTTGAATGATTTCCTCAGTTTCTTGCATTTATGCACTTTGATGTCTGAGAACCATCTGCGGCATCCTTCGATATAGTCGAAGAAATAACTGAATGCCGGAATTGTAAGGAGGAATGCCGGCAGTGCAATCCACCATGGCGCCAGACAGAAGGCCAGAATCAGGTATATTATGGAGAAAATGATGCCTCCGGCAAGTTTGACTCCGAATCCCATGGTATTGTGGAAAGCCCTGTCCTTGATGCTCTTCTGCAGAATGAAATAAATCATCCATAAAGGAAGGCTCGCGATGGAACTGAAAATGAAGTATGGAAGCCCTACAAGTGCTGCAAATCCTTTCCCTACATTGTTCAGTACAGTGTTACCCTTACGGAATGAATATATCGATATGCCGTCCTTGCGTCTATACTTCTCGAATTTCGCCACTTCATCAAGCAGGTCCTTCATCTCTTCAGGACGAGAAGCGCATTTCTCTTCGATGCCTGCGATGATCTCGCGGTTGTGGTGCATCCCCTTCTGCAGGCTGGTCCCGAAGTCGCCGTACTGCTTCTTTCCTGATGCGGTGGAGAGCATCTTGGTCAGCACCCATTTTTCCTTAAGGTTCTCTCCGTCAGGAATATATGAAAACAGCTCCGATATTCTGACTGTCAGTTCCTTGCGAAGACGGTCGATGGTCTGTGCTTCGTTTTCTGAAGCGTCATTGCGGACGAATTCGGTGACATTGATAGCCTTGCCGTATGTGACAAGTGCTGTGCTGCGGTATCTGAAGAAGTCTCCGTATTCGATTCCGACCGGTACGATATATACCGGCATCTTCTCTCCGAACTTTTCATTTGCGGCAAGTGCGGCACGGAAAACACCTTTTCCTAAAGGGAGAAGGGACTTTTCTGGCCTGTGACGTCCTTCGGGGAAGATGCAGAATCCGACTCCGTTCTCCAGAGTCTCCACGATGGTCTCCTGAGTTTCATGGTTCTTCAGCACGTTGCGAAGGCCGTCTCTCTGACGGACCATAGGCAGGATGCGGACAAAGGTCATTATCTTGCCTATAAAAGGGTTGTTGAACAGGTCTGCACGTGCTCCGAATACTGTAGTGCCTTTGTTTGTCCTTAACATCACCAGTGCGTCCATCAGGGTGTTGGTGTGGTTCGGAGCGAATATGAGAGCACCGTCATTAGGAACATTTTCGGAGCAGGTCACCTCATATCTGCGGTAACTGTGCCTCAGATTCCAGTCGACTATCGGTTTAAGGCAGTCATAGCCGAAATCCTTTTCATATATCTTGTCTCTTCCCATTGTATTATTCTTCTCCTGTTTCCTTTCTGCCTCTTAGTCTCCAGGTGTATGCAAGTGTAAGGCCTGAGATGATATGCCATACGCCCCACCATGCGGTGATGACTACCATTCCTCCGTTGTTCGACCATATGACCGGGTCAAATATGGCCGGGTTGAACAGAAGCACAAGCCCGAGTCCTGAATTCTGGATGCCGGTTTCTATGGTGATCGTACGTCTGTCCTTATAAGGAACCTTGAATAATGTACCTGTGCCGAAGCCGATGCCGAGTGCAAGAAGGTTGTGGACGAGGACGATCAGGAAGATGTACTTGATGCATTTCATGAATGCATCGATATTGTTGCCGAATGTGAGCACTACCATCAGGATGAAGAATGCCACAGAAAGATACTGCATCGGCTTCTTCAGTTTCTGTGCCACCTTCGGAAGATACTGTGAGCAGAGTATTCCCAGTACGAGAGGAATTCCAAGAAGGATGACAATAGTCTTGAATATCTCCCAGAAAGGAATCTCCAGTTCAGGAAGGAGCATCCTCTTTTCTGCGAAATTGAGATACATGCCGCCCCAGAAAGAGAAGTTGAGAGGGGTGGTGAATATGCACAGAGCAGTGTTGATGGCTGTCAGTGACACTGAAAGTTCCGTATTGCCTCTTGACAGCGAGGTGATGAAATTCGATATGTTTCCTCCCGGGCAGGATGCCACCAGGATCATACCAAGGGCGATCATCGGTGAGAGCCAGTTCTTGAATGTGATGGTAAGTAGGAAGGTCAGCCCAGGCAGAAGGATCATCTGACAGAGGATTCCCAGAAATACCGACTGCGGTTTCTTGAAGATGTCGACAAATGTCTTGGGCTTTATGCCGAGTGCAACACCGAACATCACGAATGCAAGTACTATGTTGATGGCATTCATGCCGGCCTCGTTCATGTTGACCTTGATCGCATCGAGGTGTGCAATGACTTCTGGACTCATAAATAATAGGTTTTAGTTGTAATAAATGGCAAAGTTACTAAATTTTGTTAAATTTGCATAACCTATTAAATAACCATTCAGCATGGAACGATACAACTACTGCTGTTCGCGAGATGGACATGGCTTGACCTATGGAGGATTTTCTGCCGTGTTCATACAGACTTTCTCCATTCACCATAGTCTTCAGTTCTGCGTAGAAGACAGGTATGTTGACAATCCTGACAACAAACGGGCATCGGAGGCAGGGCTTCCCATGGTCTACAGACGTCGCGACATCGAGCATCAGATCTTCATTCAGAGTACCAAGGCGCATCCTCTCGGGCATATGTTCAAGAAGATGGCCAGAAACGGATATTTCCGTCTTGAAGAAAAATCGGACAGGAATGCTTCTGCCAATGTTCCGGTCACTATATTCCCGCCTGACAGCGTGTACCGTTTTGTGCTGCGTGGGTTTGATTTCTCTCTTCCGATATGTTCCGATGATGATGATGAGCCGGAAACTGTATTGTCGGGCCATGTGAGCGTGGAAATGTCTCTGTTTTTCGGTCATACGGTCTCTATGACCTACCGTTTCTTCTTTGACGGGAATGCAGCAGAGGTGACTGATCCTCACACCTGTGAACATAAGGATGCGTGCACGGATGACATTATAGCGCTTCTGTCGACATTCCTTGCCGCAGAGTATTGGAGCAAGGATCATGATTCTACAGGACCGTCCCAGACCGACATCAACCTTGAAACAGAGATGCGTATCGACGGTTTGTGGTTTGACGATGCCGGCAATCCTCTTGATTCTCCAAGAGATTCCGTCATTCTAAATGGCAAAGGCCGCACTTTCGACAGGATATGCACCATATATAAGAATTTCGTGTACCGGTATTGTACGGCGTTCCCGGTCGATGTTGATAAGGAAGAACAGAATGAATATATCGCACGCAGGTTGAAGAACGGCATCCATGACGTTCGTAACGACCTTCATTATGCAATGGTGGACATATGGGAGAACGTAAAGCATCCGGTGTCGAAAGGGTATGACCTCTTCAGGAAGGCAGATGACGGTGGGGGACTGTCCGAGGCCGATGTGGTGAATCATATCCGGGATTACCACAAGCCGGAACTCATCGGCTTGATGACACTATATCCAGGAGAATGGCCGTACAGGGATTCTGAGGCGTACGATGATGTCTGCGGACGCAACATCGCAATTGATACGGACGACCTCGTGCTGGCCGGAAGCAATATGTCAGTCGTCATCGGCACATATGGACGAAGAGGAAGTGAAAGTGATGGTGTCGATTGGGAGGAACACCTCAAGGAAAGGGCCAAATATCACGTTTCATGGCCGGAATATCTCCTGATCCTGCAGATGGTGCTGGCAAAGAAGTACAGGATCGGTCTGGCAAAGGACCAGATGGTCTCTGTTACTCTTGATGCAGATGATGATTCGTCTGAAGAACTGATAGGAAAGAATGCTAAACTGAGCATGAGACTTTCCCGTATGGTCCTACAGCTCGATGTGGTCAAGTATTCTAAATTCGCGTCCCATGTTGTGATGTTCGAGCGTACCACAGAACGTCTGGGACTGGACAGGGATATGACTAATTTCAAGGAAACAGTGGAAATGGTGGACAACAGCCTGCGCAATCTGAGCGACTACAAGGCAATGAAGTCCGACTTCTTCCTGAATGTCGTTCTTGCAATCGTGTCAGTTGCCTCCACATTTGAACTCCTTTTCCAGGATGCCGGCATGCCGTTCCTTGCTTACTTCGGCATTCCTTCGAAAGGGCTTTCAGCATGGCTTGTGGCCGTTGTTGCTGCAGTCACCATATATGCATTGCTGCTGGTTTCATTCAATGCCGCAAAGAAAGTCATAGTGAAATTCATTAAAAAGAACAGATGATGAAAGGATTTACCGTTGTGCCTGCCCTGGTTGAAGACGAACACGCTATGTGTGACATCTTTCTGAATCATATATCGACACATACAGAATACATTTCCCATGGTGAAATCCAGATGGGGGTCGGTGAAGGGAAGTTTGTTGACGGAAAATTCGTTACAGGAGTTTCTCCACAGGCCCGGCATTACTGGATGAAATACATCCATGGCAACATGACCGATCCTGAAGGTGCAGTTGTTAACAAGGCCGTGTCTGTAGACGGCGAGATAATCGGATTCTGTGTGGGTGAGATCATGGAAGACGGAGCCGAACCCTTCGGAATGGTCTGTGACGTGCTGGTGAAGGAGTCCTCAAGGACCGGGGGAGTCGGTACCGCTCTGCTGAACAGTGTCCTCGAATGGTTCCGTAACAAGGGAATCCGCGACATCTATCTTGAATCAGGCCTTGCAAATCATTCCGCCCATGAATATTTCATGCGCAGAGGCTTCGTAAAGGTCTCGGAAATATATAAGTTGAAGTAAGAGATGGTGCCTTTGGATTTCTTTGCCTTCCCTCTGAATGTACTCCTGACGGCATTGGCCCTGGCAGGGGTGGTCTGGTCGTGGAGGAAACATAGGAATTCCGCATTCGTGAGGTTCATGCTCTCGCCCAAGGCGACTTTTCTGGCCATATTCCTGCTTCTGGCATTTGCACTGTTCATAGGGCTGACCGGAATGCGTGAACTGGTGCGTTCCTGGCTTTTCCTGATCGTCATGACGTATTTCATGACGGTCCTGACATATGTGATATTGCGCGGATACGGACGATGGCGCTTCATGCTTCTTCATGCCGGCCTTCTGCTGACTCTTATTGCCGGCTATGTGGGGGCTCCAGACAGGAGTGAAGTGACTCTGAAAGTGTTTGAAGATAATGAGATCTATGAACGTGATGATATCAGACTTGTTGATTTTCAGTTGGATACATATGAAAACGGCTCTCCGTCAGAGTATCGCGCTCTTATGGATATCGACGGACGTGAAGTGACCCTGAAGGTCAATCATCCGTATTCCAGAAGATTGGGAGAAGATATATACCTCATAGGTTATGATGTCTCTGCAGGGGCTGAGTCCCGGTACTGCGTGATTCAGATCGTGAAGGACCCGTGGAAATATGGGGTGGTGTCGGGAATTGTAATGATGTTGCTTGGGGCTCTGCTCCTTTTTATAAACGGTCCGCGTCGCGCTCAGACCGTCAATGATAACTGATATGTTTACGTGGGATATTTTCATATGGTTCGGTATTTCCGCTGTCGTTCTGTCGGCGACGGGCGCTGCCGTATCTAAATGGAGGATTCCATCCATTGTCCTTACAATGTCAGCAATTGTTGTGATGGCTACATTTATCATCGGACTTTGGGCTGGGTTGGACAGGCCTCCTTTGAGGACGATGGGGGAGACCCGTCTGTGGTACTCGTTCTTTGCGCTTGTCGCAGGACTCTTTACATATGTCAGATGGAAGTTCAGATGGATCCTGCCGTTCTCTACGGTGCTTGCTACGGTATTCATTGTGATAAACATCCTCAAACCTGAGATCCATGACCAGACCCTTGTGCCCGCTCTGCAGAGTCCGTGGTTCATCCCGCATGTGATCGTATATATGTTTTCATATTCCTTCCTCGGTGCTGCCTTCCTGGTAGCAGTTGCCGGATTGTGGAAGCCGGAAAAGGATATGATGCCGGTGGCTGATACCTTGGTATATATTGGTACGGCATTTCTGACTTTCGGGATGCTGTCGGGCTCATTATGGGCGAAGGACGCATGGGGACAGTTCTGGAACTGGGACCCGAAGGAGACATGGGCTCTTGTGACATGGCTGTGTTATCTTGCATATATTCATCTGCGGCTCATCGGAAAGACTTCAAGGAGGCTTCTTTGCCTGCTGCTGATCTTCTCGTTCTGCTGCCTGCAGATGTGCTGGTGGGGAGTGAACTATCTTCCTGCCGCACAGGACAGTGTACATGTATATTAACTATAAGACATAATGCTTATGAAACGACTGGTTAAATTATTTGCAGTGGCCCTGCTGGTAGCGGCGGTCGCTGCCGTAGTGGTCTACAGGGCCGTCAACCGTGTTCCGTCTGCAGATCTGCCTCAATATGAGCAGGTCTACAGGATATTTGAGGACGGCGGTTGCCTCAGTTGTCATTCTGCGGACCCAAAACTGCCTTTCTATGCCGGACTTCCTGTGGCAGGAAAGATAGTGATGAAGGACATTGATTCCGGATATCGAGCCTATGACATGACTGCGTTCATGGAGGCCTTGAAGGTTGACGGAAGTTTCAGTCCTGTAGATCTTGCCAAGATAGAGAAAGTGGTCCTGGATGACCGTATGCCTATGCCTAAGTACTACCTTGTGCACTGGGGAAGTTCTCTGACAAAGGCAAAGCGTGAGATCGTTCTGGACTGGATACGCAGCGAAAGGATCGCCATGTACAACGATGGCCTTCCTGAAGACCGCGTTTCAGAACCTGTCCGCCCTATCATCGCTCTTCAGGATGAGACTCTGTCTGCAGAGGCCGAATTGGGAAAGGCCTTGTTCCACGACACTCGTCTTTCAGTGGACAATACAGTATCCTGCGCTACATGTCATGATCTTTCGACTGCCGGCGTTGACAACCATCAGTATTCACACGGTGTCGACGATCAGTTGGGAGGTGTCAATGCACCTACCGTATATAATGCAGTATATAATTTCGTACAGTTCTGGGACGGACGCGCCGTGACTCTTGCCGACCAGGCAGCAGGTCCGCCTCTCAACCCGGTCGAGATGGCTTCTGAGTCTTTCGACCAGATCATCGCAAAACTCAAGGCCGACAAGGAATTTGCTAAAAAGTTTGAAAAGGTATACGGCTCGCGCGGCGGTCTTACGCAAGAGAACATCACAGATGCAATTGAGGCATTCGAACGTACTCTTGTCACACCTGATTCCCGTTTCGACAAATGGCTCCGTGGAGATGACTCTGCTATAACGGCAGAAGAACTTGAGGGATATGAGAACTTCAAGAAATATGATTGTGCTACATGCCATGTAGGACCGAATCTTGGCGGACAGTCATATGAACTCATGGGTCTCCGTAAGCATTATTTCGCAGACCGTGGTCTTGAACTTACTGTCGAAGATAACGGAAGATATAAGGAGACGAAAATAGAACGCGACCGTCATCGCTTCAAGGTGCCGGGACTGCGCAATGTCGAGCATACATGGCCATACTATCATGACGGTACCAGAGAGCATCTGGAGGATGCCGTACGTGATATGGGAACATATCAGAGTGGGGTAGAACTTACTGATGCGGAAGTGAATTCCATCACTTCATTCCTTAATACTCTTACCGGAGAATATCTGGGAGAGCGTGTGACGACATCCAATTCCCGAGAGCATATCCATGCTCATGATGACGACCATCATCACGAGTAAAATAACAGGTTTAAGGCCTAAAACATTTTTATTATATATAATAACATGTTTGTTTTAGGCCTTAATTATAAATATTTTGAATTCTATATCTCCTCCCAGGCTATTTTCTTGCCGTCCAAGGTGCATTTCAGGAATTCATCATAGGAAATATACTCCGCACCCATCGATTCCAGGTGTTTTGTCTTGAGTTGACAGTCTATGAAATGACCTCCCTGAGCCTTCATGTGTCTGGCAAGATGGATTAGGGCAAGTTTCGATGCGCTTGGTGCTTCAGAGAACATGCTGTCTCCAAGGAAGCATCCTCCGGATACGAATCCGTACAGCCCTCCGACCAGGTCATCACCTTCCCAGACCTCTACGCTTTTGGCTAGTCCCATGTCGTGCAGCCGCATCCATGTGTCTATCAGTTCAGGGCCGAGCCAGGCATTGTCCTCTTCAATTCTTCCGTCTATGCATGCACAGCCTGCAAGTACTCCGGCGAAATCCCGATTGATGGTACATCTGTATTGTTTCCTGTTCATCAGGTTGCGCATGGAGTGTGATATGTGGATATCGTCAGGCTTGATGACAAAACGTCTCTGGGGAGCCCACCAGATTATCCTTTCCGTCTTGTATGCATAATATGGAAATATCCCGAGAGGATAGGCCTTGGCCAGTCTCTCTGGCGTGATCTCACCTCCCACGGCGTAAAAACCGGTCGGATGTCCGTATCGTGGATCCGGAAATTCGGTTGTATTGCTCAGGTCAAATATCATTTCAGGACAAATCCGTCTTCGTTGACATCTATAATCGCTTCAAATCCCTCCTTTCTGCCGAAAAGTATCTCCTTCATCAGCAGTGGCGTAAGGCGGGAGTTGACCGTCCTTTCTATCTCCCTCGCTCCGTATTCCGGAGAAAATCCTTCCTTCAGGAGTGCGGAATATGCCTCTGGAGTCACCGTCAGGGTAATTCCCTTAGGCTCTATGCGCTTTCTCAGGGCTTCTATCTTGTCGTCCAGGATCAGAGATGCCATCTTCTCGTCCATATCGTTGAAGACGACTACGGCAGTGAGCCTGTTGATGAATTCCGGTGCAAAGACGCTCTTTACC
>JAFVHZ010000268.1 GCA_017474265.1 Bacteroidales bacterium
ACAGCGGTTCGGTCCTTTATGCCGTAGAGGATTACAAAGGGGCGATAGATGCGTTCTCCATGATGGGAGAGCGAAAGGATTCCATAGGTCAGGTCGCGTCCTATCAGTTGGGTTACAGTTATATACAGACAAAGAACAAGGTGGCGGCGATGGAGTCCTTCAGGGATGCCTCGGCGCTTGAATACGACAGGAACATAGCGGAAGATGCGCATTTCAACTGGGCGAAACTTGCATTTGACCTGAATTCTGATACATCTGTGTTCCAGGATTATCTGGAGCGTTTCCCGCATCTTCAGAAAGGTGACAGAATCAACAGTTACATTGCTGTGGCAGCCCTTTACAACCGTGATTATGAAGGAGCGCTCAATGCATATGACCAGATTGATGAACTGGATGAGGATATGAGGAACAACTATATGAAGGCCAATTACCTGAGAGCCAATCAACTCATCAGGAACGGCTCGTACAGAAAGGCGATTCCATGCCTCAAGGCTGCAGCATATTATTCGGATAAAGGAAGCAGATTCAATCAGTTGACCAGGTTCTGGCTAGCCGAGTCGTACTACAGGAATGACCAGTATGTCGAATCGCGTGAAGTGTTCACTGAACTGTATAACACATCAGCGCTTTACGGACGTGCTGAATCATATCAGATTTCATATAACATAGCGTACTGCTATTTCAAGGAGGGCAATTATTCTGCTGCCAAAAAGTGGTTCACTGAGTATCTTGGTGAGGCGACCGTGAAGTACAGGAAGGAAGCCCTTGAAAGACGTGCGGACTGCCACTTCATGTCTCAGGACTATAGGGCGGCTTCATCTGCATATGATCAGGTGCTGAAGGACTATTTCCATGTAAATGACATTTATCCTTATTATCAGGGAGCGCTTTCATACGGCCTGGACCGGAATGTCGAGAAGAAGATCGAACTTCTGTCCCATGTCATGGAGGCTTCTCCGACTGCGCGTTTCTATCCCGAGGCTATGTTTGAACTAGGAAGGACTTATGCTGTCAGGGAGGATGATGACAATGCCTTCAGATGCTTCAACGCTTTGGCGACGAATGTCAAGGACAGCACGTTTGTGGCGAAGGCCTATATCGAGATGGGGTCGCTTGCGAGGAATCAGTCCCAGTTCAATGATGCCTTGAAGTATTACAAGACCGTTGTCGAGGAGATGCCTCTGTCGGGCTACGCTGAGGATGCTCTTGCCGCAATAGAATCTATTTATCAGACCCGTAATGAGCCTGAGGAGTATATTGCGTATATCGAGAATATCGGCAAGGGTGCTACGAAGACTGCTGATGAGAAGGAGGATATGATATTCAATTCTGCAGAACAGATATTCCTGTCTGAGAACTATGAGAAGGCGGTCGTGTCCCTGCAGAAATATCTTGAAAAGTATCCTGACGGAAGGCATGATTACAAGGCGGACTTCTATATGGCGGAATCATACAGGAGCCTTGGAAAGAACGACCAGGCCTGCGACTCTTACCGTAAGGTGATCGAAGACGGTGAAGGTTCGTTCGTGGAACTCTCGATGCTGAATTTCGCCAATCTGTCGTATAGACTTGAACGTTGGGAGGATGCCTATGGCGGATATGCATCTCTCTTCTCTTCTGCTCTTCTTGAAAACAACAAGTTCCTTGCGGTTACAGGTATGATGCGTTCGGCATTCAAGGGACACGATTGGGCGAAGGCCATCGAGAATGCTGAGCATCTATTGTATGATTCCCGTTCGGATGCGGCCCTCAAGGTCGAAGCAGACTATATAAAGGCCAAGTCTTATCTGGCGACAAGCCGTCGTGAAGAGGCATTCAGAATAATGGAGGCCTTGTCAAAGGATGTTTCCGGAGCATATGGTGCGGAGGCTGCCTATATGATGATCCAGGACTGTTATGACAGGGGAGACTTTACTGAAGTGGAGAATAAGGTGTATGCCTTTGCGGATGCCGGCTCCGGTCAGGTGTACTGGCTTGCGAGAAGTTTCATTGTTCTTGGAGATTCTTTCGCGGAAAGAGGTGATCTGGAACAGGCAAAGGCTACTTTTGAGAGTGTCCGTGACGGTTATGAGCCGGAAGGCGTGAATGATGATGTGTTGGACAATGTCAACATGCGTCTCAAGAGGCTTGAGGAAATGGCGTCGGTTCAGTAAAACAATTGAATATGAAGACTAACAGATACATATATTTGATCATTGCGGTTCTATGTGCCGCTCCATCCTTGTCTCAGGCACAGGATCTTGATCCTACAGTCGTGGTTGACAGGGCATATGAGGGAAAACTTATGGAGGTCCATAAGCCATCTCTTGAAATGGCTGTGCCTGATACTGTCACGAGGTTTGACCTGGATTTTGATTATTCGGTGTTTGACAGCCCTTACAAGGGGTCGTATGAGTTCAATCCATATCTTCTCTCGATGAAGCCTTCCGCTTCTTCTGACGGATCAAGGAGATTCTATCTAAGGGCCGGCGCCGGTTATCAACTTCATCCCGAACTTGATTTGGTCTGGTCTCCTGATCTTCATACAGGTGACTTTGCGATGGACGTCTTTGCACGTCACAGATCTTTTGTCGGAAACTATCAGAACCTTGATGGTCAAGGCTCTGAGACTGTCTGGGCCGGATATGACCTGAAGTCTTCCGCAGGTCTTGCCGGACATGGCGACTGGGAGAGCGGATATGCTGATTTCTGGGGAAGTTATTCAAATCTGGCTGTCAAGGACCGTATGTGGAACCGCATGTATAATGCCGCTGAGGTAGGGGTCTCCATCGGGTCGAAGGACCTTGCCACATATGTCGACTATCGTATCGATGCGAAGTACAGGCATGGCAATGATGCCGTCAGATATACGGAGACAGGTCCTGATCCTCTTAAGGAGAATGTTGTTGATGTCGATGCTTCGCTCGGTTTCCCGGTGCGAGGTTTCATGCTGTTTTTTGATGTCGACGCTGACTTTGCCGGTTATGGCGGAAGGTATTCGGCGACAGCAGGACAATTCGGTATCACTCCTCGTTATGTATATCGCCGTTCGCGCTTCATGGCAGATATCGGAGTGAAGATAGCCAAGGCTCTGGGAAACGATGACGAACTGATATATGATGATGCCGGCAATGTGGTGGAAGATCCGCATAATCAGAATGTATATCGTGGTGTGAGTCTTGAGCAGATCGTATATCCTGACGTGACTGTGGAGTTCGGAATCATCCGCGAGGCCTTGAGACTGCGTCTTCATGCCGGTGGAGGAAACCGTCTGGATACATGGACGTCGGTTCTGGAAAGAAATCATCATGCAGTGGCGTACACACCGGACTTCACTATAGAAAGAATCAACGCTATGGCGGCCCTTGAAGGTAGCGTAGCGTCCCGTTTCAGTTATAGTCTTTATGGCGGATATGCCAGTTATGCAAACGGCCTTCTGGACAGGGTTGACCTTACGGTGGCCGGACATGACAGGGCCTTGTTTGCGACGATGGGTCACGCGACTTATTCAAGAGTGTTCGCAGGTCTTGACTTCCTTTGGAAGAACGACGCTCTGATGATTGACGGAAAGGTAGAGTATTCCGATGCAGAAGGGGAGGCCTTCGAGCAGGGTTTTGTGAAGCCGGCAGCGGTTTCCGGAGATGTTGCGGTGGAGTATAACTGGAAACGCAGGATCATTGCCGGTGTCGACTGCCGTTTTGCTACTGTACGTGAAAGCGTGGCGTATGAACTGCCTGCGTATGCCGATCTCGGGCTCTATGCGGAGTATGTGTTCGCGCGTGGATTTTCTCTTTGGGCGCGTGGAGGAAACCTGCTCGGCATGACTGTCCAGTGCAATCCTCTTTACGCGGCAAAAGGCGCGTATTTTACCCTCGGAATTTGCTTGAATTTATAGGAAAAATTACTATATTTGTCCGTTTGTTTTGAGACAATAAAAGTAATTTTGATATAATGAGCGAAGAAGTAATCAACAACGCTTCGGCGGAACAGTATTCCGCCAACAGTATCCAGGTTCTCGAAGGTCTTGAGGCCGTAAGGAAAAGACCTTCGATGTATATCGGAGACGTGGGAGAAAGAGGTCTTCATCATCTTGTGTATGAGGTGGTGGACAACAGTATCGACGAGGCACTTGCCGGATATTGCTCCCATATAGAGGTGACTATCAACGAAGACAATTCGATAACGGTAAGCGACAACGGTCGAGGTATTCCTACCGGCATGCATGAGAAGGAGAACCGTTCGGCCCTTGAAGTCGTTCTTACCGTCCTTCATGCCGGAGGTAAGTTCAGCAAGGACAGTTACAAGGTGTCCGGAGGTCTTCACGGTGTGGGTGTGTCCTGCGTGAATGCACTTTCGGATTATCTTAAGGCTGAAATCCACCGCGAGGGTAAGGTCTTCGTGCAGGAATACTCTCAGGGAAAGCCATATAAGCCGGTAGAGGTTGTGGGCGAGGCGGAAGATACGGGAACCACCGTCACATTCCATCCGGATCCTGAGATATTTCAGGTTACGACAGTGTACAAGTACGATACTCTTGCCGCGCGTCTTCGTGAACTTGCATATCTCAACAAGGGTATTCATCTTTCCCTTACCGACAAGCGTAATCTTGTAAATGATGTTGACGAGAACGGAAACGAACTCGAGACCACTCATTACAGGAACGATGTGTTCTACTCGAAGGAGGGACTCCGCGAATTCGTGGAGTATCTTGACGGCGGTGCCGAAAAACTGATCGAGGCTCCGGTATATCTCGAGACAGACAAGATCATCCCTATCGAGATAGCGCTTCAGTATAACACAAGTTATACGGAGAAGATATATTCTTACGTAAACAACATCAATACAATAGAGGGCGGTACCCACCTTCAGGGATTCAAGATGGGTCTTACTAGGACTCTGAAGAACTATGCCGACAAGCAGGGCATGCTTGCGAAACTCAAGTTCGACCTTGCTGCGGATGACTTCCGCGAAGGACTGACCGCAGTGGTTTCCGTGAAGGTTGCCGAGCCTCAGTTCGAGGGCCAGACCAAGACCAAACTCGGTAACGGTGAGGTCGTGTCGGCCGTTTCTCAGGCCACTGCAGCCGCTCTGGAGCAGTATCTTGAGGAGAATCCTAAGGAGGCGAAGATGATCGTCGACAAGGTGATACTTGCCGCTACTGCGCGTCACGCTGCGAGAAAGGCACGTGAGATGGTGCAGAGAAAGACCGTGATGTCCGGCGCAGGTATGCCTGGAAAACTCGCTGACTGCTCTTCAAGAGATCCTGAAGTATGCGAACTGTTCCTCGTCGAGGGAGACTCTGCGGGCGGTACCGCAAAGCAGGGACGTGACCG
>JAFVHZ010000269.1 GCA_017474265.1 Bacteroidales bacterium
AGGTCATATGCAATCTTCTTCACGATATTGGAAGGAACGGCAAATGAATATCCTGTATAGGATCCGGTCTGGGAAATTATAGCGGTATTTATACCGACAAGATTGCCGGCCTTGTCTACAAGAGCACCGCCACTGTTGCCCGGATTGACGGCAGCATCTGTCTGTATGAACGACTCGATCTTGAACTCTCCGGTGTAGTTGGGCATAGAACGTCCTTTTGCGCTGACGATTCCGGCTGTGATGGTCGATCTGAGATCGTATGGCGAACCGATGGCAATAACCCATTCTCCGAGACGGAGTTTGTCAGAATCACCGAACGGAATGATCGGCAGTCCTGTGGCATCAATCTTCAGGAGTGCAACGTCCGTAGCGGGATCTGTTCCGACCAGAGTTGCCGGATAAGTCTGGTTCGTATTCAGCGTGACCTCTATCTTGGTGGCACCGTCGATGACATGATTGTTTGTCACGATATACCCGTCTTCACGAATAATTACTCCGGAGCCGCTTCCGACCCTTTCACGCTGCTGAGGTGCACCGTTCTGAGGATAGCCGAAGAAGAAGTCGAAGATCGAACTCGGAGCCTGCTGACTTGACTGTGTGGATGTGACCTTAACATAAACTACAGCATCTACAGCAGATTCTGCAGCATAAGTGAAGTCAGGCCAGTTATCCTGTGTCAGGCTTACAGTCCTGAACTGGGCGGCACCTGCAGACGATTCAACAAGTGCAACCTCATCATTTGTCATCGTCTTCACGACAGCATAAGAAGTCAGCCCTCCGACCAGAGCGGACAGCAAAGCGATCAAAATTCCTTTTTTCATATTTCGTTATCTTTGTTTAATTGTTTCAAGTGTATTGTCCGGCAGACATTTTGTCACATTTGCGGACCGGGGGATAATTTTTCAAAAAATATGCCATCGCCATTGGAAAATAATTCTTATATTTGTTGACTGATATTGAATATATTAAAAACAGTATAATTATGAAACTTATCATTTCAAGTTCAGAGCTGCTGAAAGGTGTCATGGCTGTTGCAAAGGCCATCCCTGCAAAGTCCCCTCTTCCAATCCTTGAGAATTTCCTTTTCGACCTCAAGGGAAACACTTTGGAGATCACTGCATCAGACTCCGAACTTACCCTCAGGACAAAGATCGAAGTTGAAAGCACGGCTGAAGAAGGAAGGATCGCCGTACCGGCAAAGCATATGATGGATCTTCTCAAGGAACTCCCTGACCAGCCGCTTACCATCAATACCACAAGCGACAGTTCCTTCGTATGCACGTGGGCAAGCGGAGAGTCCACTCTTCCTTATTTCCCTGCAGAGGACTATCCTGAAATCACAGGAACCGATGACACTGCAGTGACCCTTCAGTTCCCTGCACAAAGCCTTACCGATGCCATCTCAAGCACCATCTATGCCACTGCTGATGATGAAATCCGTCCGGCGATGAACGGTATCCTCTTCGATATCGACCTTGCATCGACGACCCTCGTTGCATCAGACTCGCACAAACTGATATGCTATACGACATCTGACGTGAAGGCTTCGGAAAAGGCGTCATTCATCCTGCACAAGAAACCGGCAGCCATCCTCAAGGCAATAATCGGCAAGGACGTGGAGACTGTGGATATCGCATTCGACTCAAAGAACGCCACCTTCCAGTTCGGATCCACAATGGTGATCTGCCGTCTCGTTGTCGGCAAATACCCTAAATACCGCGATGTGATTCCTCAGAACAACTCGAATATCCTGAGGATAAACCGCACCCAACTTCTCAATACCGTACGCCGTGTGTCCGTATGCTCGAACAAGGCGTCGAACCACATCAAGTTCGACCTCAAGAGCGGCTCTCTCATGGTATCTGCGCAGGATCTCGGATTCTCAATCGCAGCACACGAGACAATGGAATGCCAATACGACGGTGACGACCTCACAATCGGATTCAAGTCACCTTTCATCATCGAGATCCTCTCAAACATGGCATGCGGAGAGATCGTGATGAAATTCCTTGACAGCAAGAGGGCCGCTCTGGTTGTCCCTGCAGAAGAAGAGGAAGAAAGCGACAAGATCTGCGGAATCATCATGCCTATCATGATAAGTTAAGACATGGAACTCAATCTCGAAAGACCATTATTATTTTTTGACATAGAAAGCACAGGGCTCAATATCGCATCAGACTCGATAATTGAGCTCTGCTTTGTCAAGATACTGCCAGGAAACGAACAAAGGGTAAAGACCTGGCGTGTAAAGCCTTGGGACTATGAGCACAACTGCCAGAGACCCATCAACCCATCAGCCCAGGCCGTTCATGGCATTTCGGCAGAAGCCCTTGCAGAGTGCATGACATTCTATGAAATAGCCGATGAAGTGGTGGAATGGATGACAGGTTGCGACCTCGCAGGCTTCAACTCCGCAAAGTTCGACCTTCCTCTTCTGGCGGAAGAAATCGAGCGTGTACGCAGATGGAAACAGAGGGAACTGCCGATAGACCTCCATCAGATGAAGATGGTGGACGTACAGAACATCTTCCACGCCATGGAGCCACGCACCTTGAAGGCGGCATATATGTTCTACTGCGGAAAGGACCTCGAGAATGCTCATGCCGCAGAGGCTGACACTCTTGCCACATATGAAGTCCTCAAAGGACAACTTGACAGATATGAAGGAGATCCGCGCATAGAGAACAACGTTGACAGACTTGCAAGGTTCTCGACCAAGCAGAGGACAGTCGACTATGCCGGCAGACTCATTCTGAACGACAAGGACGAGCCGGTGGTAAGTTTCGGAAAGCACAAGGGAAAGACCGCCCGCGAAGTATATTTTTCCGAGCCCTCTTATTTTGCATGGATAGACAACGGAGACTTCACGCTTGACACAAAGCGTCAGTTCGCCCTTCTCAAGGCTCAATATGAGGCAGAAAAGAAGGCTGCCATGCCGCAGAGAAAGCCTGCGACATATGCACCCAGGACAAAAGGCTACACTCCGTTTGAGGGACTTGGGGACCTTTTCTCACAGGATAACGAACAGTAATGAACATCATAGCAAGACCTTACGGCAGCGACAGATGCTATTGCCGTCCTGATACCACCCTCCAGAAGGAGAACAGAGACCTGTACTGCCCTGAAAGTGTGGAGAGCATATCATGGGCCCCTGTCATCTTTGCAAGAATCTCAAAGGCAGGCAGATATGTAGGCGAGAAGTTCGCGTCAAGATATTATGACGGACTCAACTTCGGCACCCTCCTCTACTTCCATGACTCAAGTCATTCCGACCTGGCATTCACCTCATGTGCAGACCATACATCAATACTTCCCTTCCCTCTCTACAATCCTGTAGTGATGGAAAACGGGAAGAATTCTTTCGTGATAAGGAAAGACAATGAGATACTGTACACCTGTCATGCTGACGGAGTCAAGGCCATAGAAGAGGCCATCATACAGGCTTCGCAGACGACATCTCTCCGCATAGGAGACCTCATTGCCGTCGAACTCTCTCCTGTAAGCATCCTCGCTTCACGTAAGGACGGTGACATCCGAATGGACGGCGTCTTCTGCGAAAACGACATCTTCGGTTTCAGGATAATTTTCTGACACCCTTATTCAAGAGGAAAGAAATAATACAGTTCCTGTCCGGAATCACCTTCGGAAGTACCGAAAATCGTCACAAGATCCGACAATATGAGATCAGGCCGCATGACGCCGGATTCCCAGAAATCATTACCACCCTCGGGCGTCGTCCTGAGGGTGTTGTTATATACAGGCAGTCCCTTGGCCAATGGTCCGAAAGACGGAAACAACTGATGGACAGATGACAATTCCTCCCTCGTACGGCAATGTCCGGGATTTAGCCATATGTCAGCATCCTTCGACAGACGGTAAGCCTGTTCGGTTGAAATTACGCTCGACCTGCTTCTGCCGGCAACACTGCCCAGGACTTCACCGCCTGCATCCCTTATCAACCGGGACATATAACTGTCCTGACCGGGAACATACCAGGCATCACCGTATGGTATATTCAGCAGGACCTTCTTTCGGGGCAGATCCGTACCTACATTCCTGCTGAGTGCCTCATAACTGTCCCGTACCTCATCGAATACCGATTCTGCCTTATCCGTTCTTCCTGTCAAGACTCCGAACAGTTTCACATACTCGGCACGGGCCAGAGGATGCTCTTCCAGATGGTCGTGCAGAACAAGTACAGAAACCCCTAGCGACCGCAGTTTCGCAACATACTGAGGTTCCGCTCCCGAGACGGTATATGTCACAAGCATATCAGGATCGAGAGAAAGTACGGTCTCATATGCAAGAGAGTTTTCGTAACCGACATCATATAAAGGACGTCCGCAGATACCATCAAAGCGATCCCGTAACTTCTTGTTGGTCAGATATCTTATCCCCGACACAGCAGAAATGAGAGAATCAGCATCTATGGCGGACAAAGCCGCCACATGAGACGAAGACATGCATATGATGTTGTCCATCGGAACGTCGAAGCGCAATGTATCCCTATGACCGTCAAATGGTGATACGGTGACCACGGTAGCAGAATCGGGAACATCAAAATATCTCGCATACTCACAAGATGATCCGTAATCTTCCCTCGATGGTCCGCTACAGCCTGAGATCATTCCTGCAGCAAGGACAAGAAATATGATATACTGACACACCCTCATTTCAAAAATTTTTGCAAATATATGAAATATTGGCACTCGATTTGGATTGGCCGCGGAAAACGAACTTTCAAAACACTTCCCCATGAACAAGAAGAAGAATCCGCGGACACTCACAGCGGAAAACGGCAGGCCCATCGCCGACAATCAGAATGTGCAGACTGCAGGTCATCCCGGACCTGTCACCATGCAGGACCCATGGTTCATCGAAAAACTCGCCCACTTCGACAGAGAAGTCATCCCTGAACGACGCATGCACGCCAAAGGAGCAGGCGCATACGGAACCTTCACCGTCACACATGACATCACACAGTACACCCGTGCATCGATCTTTTCAAAAATCGGCAAGAAGACCGAATGTTTCGTACGGTTTTCTACAGTCGCCGGTGAAAGAGGTGCAGCAGATGCAGAAAGGGACATCAGAGGCTTCGCCATGAAATTCTACACAGACACAGGAAACTGGGACCTTGTCGGCAACAACACCCCTGTATTTTTCCTCAGGGACCCGCTTAAGTTCCCGGACCTGAACCATGCCATCAAGCGTGATCCGCGAACAGGAATGAGAAGTGCCACCAACAACTGGGACTTCTGGACCCTGCTTCCTGAGGCTCTCCACCAGATCACCATCACCATGAGTCCGCGAGGCATTCCTTATTCCTACAGGCACATGCACGGATTCGGAAGCCACACCTACAGTTTCATCAACGCCAGAAATGAAAGAATCTGGGTGAAATTCCATTTACGCACCATGCAGGGAATCCGCAACATGACGGATGAAGAGGCGGAGAGGGTCATCGCCAAAGATCGCGAATCCCACCAGAGGGACCTTTTCGACGCCATTGAAAGAGGCGATTTCCCGAGATGGAAACTCCAGATACAACTCATGACGGAAGAAGAGGCGAAATCATACCATATCAACCCGTTCGACCTCACCAAGGTCTGGTATCACAAGGACTTCCCTCTTCAGGATGTCGGAATCCTTGAACTGAACCGCAACCCGGATAACTTCTTTGCTGAAACAGAGCAGGCAGCATTCAATCCGATGAACATCATAGACGGAATAGGATTCTCTCCAGACAAGATGCTCCAGGGACGCCTGTTCTCATACGGCGACGCGCAGAGATACCGCCTCGGAGTCAACCACAACCTTATTCCTGTAAACCGTCCGAGATGTCCGTTCCACTCATACCATCGCGACGGTCAGATGCGTACGGACGGCAATGCAGGAAGCACCATCTCATATGAACCTAACAGTTTCGGAGAATGGCGCGACTCTCCGCATCTGAAGGAACCGCCGCTTGACGGAGGACCGGCATACAATTACAACGAAAGGGAATATGACAGCGATTACTACACACAGCCAGGGAAATTATGGCGTCTGATGTCACGGGAAGACAAAAAGGCAACATGTCAGAATACGGCACGTGCCATGGGAGACTGTCTCCTTTTCATTAAGGAAAGGCATGTACGCAACTGCTTCATGGCCGATCCGGAATATGGCGCAGGAGTAGCCGAGGCTTTGGGAATCTCTCTGGACAATGCATTATTGTCGGCTGATCCTGCTGATACTCACGAATTTTATTATTAGATTTGCAATATATAAACATCACGAATCATGAAGAATACCATCAGACTGACTGCTATTGCCCTGCTCTCCATCATCTGCCTCGCAGCATGCGGAAATGCTGGCGCCAAAGTAAAGAAAGAGAAAGAAGATACCCCTAAGAACGTCATTGTTCTTGACTCAGAACAATTCCAGAAAAAGGTGTACAACCTTGCAGATGAAGACCTCAAATACCTCGGTGACAAGCCTGCCATCGTTGACTTCTACGCCACATGGTGCGGACCATGTCAGAGGATAAGCCCGATTCTCGAAGAACTCGCTGGAGAATACAAAGATCAGATTGTCGTATATAAGATAGACGTAGACAAGGCCGGAGATGTGGCCAAGACCTTTGGAATATCATCTATTCCGGCCATCCTCTACATACCTGCAGACGGCTCTGAACCTCAGATGACAATAGGCTCCCGCGACAAGGCTACCTTCAGGAAAGAGATAGACACCATCCTGCTGGGGAAATAAAAAAAAGACCGGTGACGGTCTTTTTTTTGTGAGCCACCTATGGGATTCGAACCCACGACCTTCGCGTTACGAATGCGATGCTCTACCGACTAAGCTAAAGTGGCAACGAAACTCCTTCGTCATGTTTCTGACAAAGGGACTGCAAATATAGAGAATTTTGGATAAATTTGCAGGGTTTTATTCAGAAAATGTAGGAAGACATGACAGGAAACACTGCAGACATAATCATCATCGGGGCAGGTGCTGCCGGTCTTATGGCCGCAGCAGGCGCTGCGGAGCACATTTCAGAGAGCGGCAAGGATGCAAGAGTGCTGGTGCTTGAAAAGATGCCACGTCCCGGACGCAAGATCATGATCACCGGAAAGGGAAGATGCAATTTCACCAACCTGAAGCAGTGGAACGAGTTTTCCGAGCACATACATCCGAAGCCTAATTTCCTCAAGCCAGCGTTCTACAACCTGACATCTGAGAAACTGATCGGCTTCATGGAGGCTCATGGCCTTGAGACCGTTGTGGAAAGAGGCGACAGGGCATTCCCTGCATCCCATCTTGCATCAGACGTAGTGGACACACTGGTAAAGGCCGCAATCAAGGCTGGTGCCGAAATCCTCTGCAACAAGACCGTCAGTCATATAGAGCACTCCATCTGTCATCCTGAGCACTCTCCATGTCATCCTGAGCGAAGCGAAGGATCTTTCACCATCAGATGTGCAGACGGCAGCACATATACCTCCTCGAGGCTCATAATCTGCACAGGAGGACTCTCCTACCCCAAGACCGGTTCCACAGGCGACGGATATGAATGGGCCAGGCAGACCGGACATGACGTCCGTCCTCTCTTTCCATCGCTTACCGCAATAGTTCCTAAGGGATATAAGGACACCCCTGTTGCCAAAGGACATATCGACCGTAGCGAGCCACTTACGGAAATCGGCAATGGTCTGTGCGGCAATCAGTTGAAGAATGTGGCTCTGACTCTATTTGTGGACGGAAACGAGGCGCAGCATGAGTTCGGTGACCTTGATTTCACTGACGGAGGCATCGAGCGGCCGATAGGGTTCAAGGTCAGCAGGAAATGCGTCAACGCCATCATCAACGGCTCCAGGGCATACGTTTCCATTGACATGAAACCAGCAGTAGACATAGAGGACCTGAAAGTCAGGATAGCAACTATATGGAACGAAGTATCAAAAGACAAGAGGAACCAGCAGAAACTTTACAAGGACAGATTCAGAATCCTTCTGACTAAAGTACTTCCCCAATCGCTCATCCCTATTTTCAGCAGAATGCACCCGAACCTCGATCACAAGAACCTTCCTAAGACACTGAAGGACTGGAAGATGGAGATTTCCGGCTTTGTAGGATACGAAAGGTGCGTGGTCACAGCAGGCGGCGTATCACAGAATGACATGACTGCCAAGACTTTGGAATCCAGAATTGTTCCGGGACTTTATTTCGCCGGAGAAATCATAGACCTCGATGCCGATACCGGAGGATACAACCTTCAGACGGCTTTCTCCACAGGCTACCTCGCCGGCATCAGCGCTGCGAAATCACTTTAATCAGATCACTCCGGAGCCGAGCATCTCACCGTCTTGAGCGTACCAGACGGCGAACTGGCCAGAGGTGATGCCTCGTTGTGGAGAATCAAAGAGGATGTAGAGACCGTTGTCGCGCATGATCAAGGTCGCATCCTGCAGCGGCTGACGGTAACGTATGCGTACACGGTAGCGTCTGATTTCGCCGGAAACCATCATCAGGTCAGGACGTATCCAGTGGATTTCAGACGGTTCAATCCTGAGGCAACTGCGCGAAAGCCCCTTGTGGGTGTGGCCTTCGCCTACATATATCATGTTCCTTTCGATGTCTGTCCCGATGACGAAGACCGAATCCTTGTGACCTCCGATATTGAGGCCTTTTCGCTGTCCTATCGTATAGAACTGGGCTCCGTCGTGCTTTCCTACTATCTTTCCGTATGGATTGTCCTTGTATCTTGTCTTCTTTATATGCTTACGGCCGCTTCTGTATGTCTCGGTCTGGAATCTTATGTCATAACGAACCGGTTCCGACAGACGCAGGAGGGTGTCGTCTGATAGAGATGCCACCTTATCCATGTCAAAAGGACAGCCGGCTGCAGTCACAGGGACAGCCTTGTCTTCCGACACGTATTCTGTGATCATATTTACTTCATGATCATCGAGAGTAATGGATGCGAGTGTATCTGCCAAAAACACATACTGTTCATTATCAGAATAATAGGCGTCATACACTTCGATTATATCTCCTTCGCATGGCTTAAGTTTCTGCTGGAGGAAGGTCGGGAGATCAACCTTTCCTACGAAACATATTCCCTGCGAATCCTTCTTGTCAGCAGAAGGGAGGTCGGCCTCATGTGCTAACCTTCGCACTTCAGGCTTGACGATATCTCCGATAGGAAACATCGCCTTTGACAACTGTTCCTGAGTGAGCTGGCAGAGGAAGTAACTCTGGTCCTTGTTCGGATCGCTTCCGGCAAGAATCCTGTAAACAGGAGCATCGTCCTTTCCTGTGACAGTCTCCTTCCTGCAATAATGACCTGTCGCGACAAACTCTGCTCCGAGTTTCATAGCACATTTCATGAAGGCATCGAACTTTATCTCCCTGTTGCAGAGGACATCAGGATTCGGAGTGCGTCCCTTTTCATATTCGTCAAACATATAATCCACCACCCTCTTGCGGTATTCCTCACTCAGATCGACAAAATAGAACGGGATACCGATCTTTCTTGCCACCATCTCAGCCACGAAACGGTCCTCCTCCCACTCGCAGTCTCCATGCAGGGTCGTGGATGCGTCATGCCAGTTCTGCATGAACAGCGCAAACACATCGTAACCTTGCTGCTTGAGAAGAAGTGCTGCAACACTGGAGTCAACACCTCCCGAAAGGCCCACACAGACCTTTATCTTGCTGTTTTCCGGTAGATTATGAGACATATTTGACAAAAAGCATTATATTTGTGAAGTTTGCAAAGATAACTCAATTGATCTTTTATGACAAGCAAAGAGATAAAAATCGCTTTTCTGGAGTATGAGAACCTCGACCAACTCGACCCGAGGGACAGACAACTCGCTCATGCTGCAATAGAGGCAATGAGCGGTGCCTATGCTCCATATTCAGGATTCAGCGTCGGAGCAGCGGTAATGTTCACGGACGGAGATATCGTCAAGGGCTCAAATCAGGAAAATGCCGCATACCCTTCAGGACTGTGCGCAGAAAGGACAGCCCTTTTCTATGCAAGCGCAAGCAGACCGGACAAGCAGATGGAGGCTCTTGCCATCGCTGCAGGGCAGAACGGCAACATATGTGCATCACCTGCAACCCCTTGCGGAGCCTGCAGGCAGGTAATGGCACAATATCAGACAAAGAGCGGAAGACCCCTCAGAGTCATCCTGATAGGTGCCGACAAGATCTGGCGCTTCGAAAAGGTTGATGATCTTCTGCCTCTGATCTTCGACAGCATCTGACATTTTCAGCAGACGAAATTTCAATAATTTTTTGCGAGGGTCATTTTTTTATGTACCTTTGCATCCGGGTAAGTCTTACACGACCAGCTCCCTCCGAATTCCCCCAGGACTTGACCGTAGCAAGGGTAGGAGGTCGTAGCGGTGCGATGTAATACGCTTACCCTTTTTTCATACCCTATAGCGCCACTATGAAGATTTCGGAAAAGCACCAAGGCATTGACGGTCAGAAGGCCTGGTCGATTGTCGTAGATTATGTTAAGGCACACGAGGAAATCATGACAGTCAGCGGACTTAAGCTCACTGTCAGGTTTGTCGGCAACTGCATTTTCCTGAAAGGCGGTACACCGGGGACCAAACGTGCCGACAAGGGAGAATACCTGACCGGAAAGGATTTCATGGCAGCATTCGACGCCATCAAGGATTGGGAAGAAATCAATACCGGCAACGTCAAGCCATATATAAAAAGGCAGCAGACGCCTTTCATCGCGCTGCTGCACAATGCAGGCATACTTGAAAACAACATCTTAGAAACACTTACTATTGCATGAAATCCGGAAGAACTGCAGGCCGCATCTTCCCAATTATCCGACTTCATAGGCAGACTGAACTCGCTGAGAGACACAAAGTTCAAGGCTTGGTTCGCCTCTGTGTGCGACATAAGGCTGCTTCTGAAGACATATGCAGTCATAACCACTGCAGGAATATATGACGACTACTGGAATGCAGGAAACAACTATTTCCTTTATTTCAATTCGAAAGGTCTCTTGGCACTGCTGATGCGTCCGTAATATATGACACAGCAAGTGTCAATCCATATGAACTATTTCAAGGCAAGATCAGAAACCATCAGAAAGGCAATCGGTCACTGATCCTTCCTGTACATCTTTATCAAGGCCGACGAACGGGGTTCGTCAAGGATAATCGTAAAGCCGTCTGAAATCAGTTCCGATCCTTCCACTTCCTTTATTTCACCGGTGTCGAAATTGACAAAACCGTACAGTGCATCAGGCTCTATATCTCCCAGTTTCGCATTGAAGACAGGTTCTGTGCATTCCTCCCTACGGAAAGCAAGGATGAATCCCTTCCCTTCTTCTGGCTTGTAAAGTTGGTATGCGCACCATACATCCTTGCCCAGATCGAACTCAGTCAGAGGGAAATAATCCCCATTGAAGCAATCCTTGATTTCTGCATGCTGGCGCATCATCTTACGGAACCAGTCCCATGGATAGTCAGCAGGTACCTCCAGATAATCCCCTCTCTCACTGCGCGGCAAGAAATTGAAGTTCAGGCCGGCATTCATATTGCTTCGGAAACTGTATGAATCATATGGCTTTATGGCTGTTCCCGTATTGCTGTACGGAATCCAGTTCATTATACCGAATGCATGGAGTTGACAGCCGATAGGATCTGCCCAGGCATGGCATGTATAATCAGTGCGATGAAGGGCAACGCTTCTACGGAGCATCTCAAGTTCCAGTCTGTGACCGCCTCCTGCACAATTATCCACAATAAGATCAGGATACCGCTCAAGGAGCTCATCCAGAAGACGGTAAAGATTGGTGATATACCTTATCTCAGTCATTCCCTGACGGTCTTCGGCATCCTTGTTAGTCCAATATTTGAGTCCCCCTGTGTTGTTGTC